>JBGASI010000057.1:0-13053 GCA_044229815.1 Vicinamibacteria bacterium
GCCACCGGCAGGGCACTTCCCGGGGTCGCGCGCCGCCGCCGAGGCGGCCCTGCGCGAGCGGGTCGGCTCGCTACTGCGCGAGGCGGTCGTGCTCGCCGCGCACGCCGCTCCGTCCCCCTCGATACAGGAAGCCGCAAACCGCTAGCGCGACGAGGAGCGCCGCGACCGCGCCGGCAAGGCCGCCCAGGCGCGGGTCGAGTTCCTTCGGCGCGATCCCCGCCGCGACGAGGCCCGCCACCAGCACTCCTGCCAGGCCCTCGCCGGCCACGAGGCCGGAGGCGGCCAGCACGCCCGGATCCCCCTCGCCCTCGGCGCGCGGCGCGCTCCCCCGCTCGACCAGCGCGCGCACGCAGCCGCCGACGTAGAGCGGGGCCATGGTCGCGAGCGGCAGGTAGACCCCGATCGCGAAGGCCAGGCCCGAGACGCCACACAGCATTGCCCCGATCGACAGGCCGGCCCCCGTGAGAACGAGGCCCCAGGGCAGCGCCCCCGAGAGGACGCCCTCGATGATCGTCTTCATCAGCGTGGCCTGCGGCGCGGCGAGCTGCGGCGAGCCGAACGTGTACGCCTTGCCCAGCAGCAGCACCGTCGCGGCCACGGCCCAGCAGGCGAACGCGGCGCCGATCAGCTGGCCGAGCTGCTGCCGCGCGGGCGTGGCGCCGACCAGCCAGCCGGTCTTGAGGTCCTGCGAGATGTCGCCCGCCTTGCTCGCCGCGATCGCCACGATCGTGCCGACGGTCAGGACGCCGGCGCGCGCGCCCGCGTCCACCCAGCCCGCGGCCGCGAAGACGGAGGCGGTGCCGAGCAGCGTCACCAGCGCGATCCCGGAGGTGGGCTGCGAGGAGACGCCGACGATGCCGACGATGCGCGCCGCCACCGCCACGAACAGCACGCCGAAGACGCCCACCCCGGCCGCGAGCACGGCGCGCTGCAGCGGGGCCATGTCCCCCGCGAAGACGCCGGGCACGAGACCCGCGACCAGCACCACCACCGCCACGCCGCCGAACACGAACACCGGCGGCAGGTCGCGATCGGTGCGCTCGACCACGCCCGCCGCGCCGCCGGCGCCGCGGCGCAGCCCGCGCGCCACGGCCAGGAAGGCGCCCGCCATCGTCGGCAGCCCGCGCAGCACGGTCAGGATGCCGGCCGTGGCCACGGCCCCCGCGCCCACGTAGCGCACGTAGCGGGCCCAGATGTCGCCCGCGCTCATCTGCGAAACGAGCTTCTCCGTCTCGGGGTAGAGCGGCGCCTGCAGGCCCGCGCCGAGCCACGCGATCAGCGGCGTCAGGGTGACGGAGGAAATGAGGGCCCCGGCCACGCACACCGCTGACTGCCGGTAGCCGAGGATGTAGCCGACGCCGAGGAGCGCCGGCGCGATCTCGAGCGCGAGCTCCGCCTTCGGCAGGACCGGGAGCGCGGCGTGGACCTCGCCGGGGACGAGGTACACGAGCGAGACGACGATCTTCACCGCGGCGCCGACCGCCATGCCGCGGAAGATCCAGGCGCTGCCGCTGGCCGCGCCCGGGCGCTCCGAGGCGGTCGCGCGCAGCACCTCCGCGCAGGCGGTGCCCTCCGGGTAGGGCAGCTCGTCGTGGGCCTCCACGATCAGCAGTCGCCGCAGCGGGATCATGGCCGACAGCCCGAGCAGGCCGCCCAGGAACGCGAGCGTCACCACCTGCAGGTACGGCGGGATCGCGCCCCACAGGAAGAGAGCGGGGATCGTGAAGATGGTGCCGGTGGCGAGCGAGGTGGAGGCCGAGGCCACCGTCTGGGAGAGGTTGGCCTCGAGCAGCGTGCCGCCGGAGCGCATGAGCCGGAAGACGGCAACCGTCATCACCGCCGCCGGGATGGAGGCGGAGACGGTCATCCCGACGCGCAGCCCCAGGTAGGCGTTCGAGGCGCCGAACACGATCCCGAGCACCACGCCCGTGACGACGGCTTTCAGGGTGAACTCGGCGACGTCGTCCGGCTCGTGCATGCGGCGGATGATAGCCCGTCAGGGCCGGCGGGGCGGTGCGCCGGGCTTCGCCGGCGCGAAGTCGTCGCTATGGGCCGCATGCTCCCCGTCCGGCGGCGCCGGCGGCGAGGCGACATGAGCGGCCGCGCTGCCTCCCACAAGCGCCGCAAATGATCGGCGAGGAGAGTAGTTCCGAAGGTCCACCACCATGGAACCGCCGTTTCTTGTGGGGCGTGCGGTCGGTGGACTAGACTGTCCGATCGATTGATTCGAGGAGGTCGACGAGAATGGCAATCAAAGTCGCAATCAATGGGTTCGGCCGGATCGGCCGCCTGGTGTTCCAGGCGCTCTGTGACCAGGGCCTCCTCGGCAAGGAGATCGACGTCGTGGGCGTCGTCGACATCTCCACGGACGCCGACTACTTCGCGTACCAGATGAAGTACGACTCGGTGCACGGCCGCTTCAAGCACGCCGTCTCGGCGAAGAAGAGCAGCCCCTCGGCCGAGGGCAACGACGTGCTCGTCGTCGGCGGCGACGAGGTCAAGTGCATCATGGCGACGAAGGATCCGAGCCAGCTGCCGTGGAAGGAACTCGGCGCCGACTACGTGATCGAGGCGACGGGCCTCTTCACCGACTCCGAGAAGGCCAAGGGCCACCTCGCCGCGGGCGCGAAGAAGGTCATCATCTCGGCCCCCGGCAAGGGCGAGGTGAAGACGCTGCTGATGGGCGTCAACCACGAGGAGTACGACTCCGCCAAGCACAACATCGTGTCGAACGCCTCCTGCACGACGAACTGCCTCGCGCCCGTCGTCCACGTGCTGCTCAAGGAAGGCGTCGGGATCGAGACCGGCCTGATGACCACGATCCACAGCTACACCGCGACGCAGAAGACCGTCGACGGCCCGTCCAAGAAGGACTGGCGCGGCGGCCGCGCGGCGGCGATCAACATCATCCCCTCCTCCACCGGCGCCGCGAAGGCCGTGGGCGAGGTGCTGCCGGCGACCAAGGGCAAGCTCACCGGCATGTCCTTCCGCGTGCCGACGCCGGACGTCTCGGTGGTCGACCTCGTCTTCCGCTCGGCGAAGGACAGCTCGATCGAGGAGATCGACGGCCTGATGAAGAAGGCCAGCGAGACCTACCTCAAGGACATCCTCGGCTACTCGAACGAGGAGGTCGTCTCGACCGACTTCATCCACGACGCCCGCTCGTCGATCTACGACTCGCTGGCGACGGTCCAGAACAACCTGAAGGGCGAGAAGCGCTTCTTCAAGGTGGTGTCCTGGTACGACAACGAGTGGGGCTACTCGAACCGCGTGATCGACCTGCTGCGCTACATGGCGAAGAAGGACGGCGCGAAGTAGCTCGCCGACCTCCGGGGAAGCGTCCCCGGGGCTCATCCGGGGGCGGCCCGAGCGGCCGCCCCCGTTTTCATTTCGGCCGCGACAGGAGAGCAAGACCATGGCCAAGCTGTTCATCGAGGACCTCGCCCTCGCGGGCAAGCGCGTCCTCATGCGCGTCGACTTCAACGTGCCCGTCAAGGACGGCAAGGTCGAGAGCGACAAGCGCCTGCGCGCGTCGCTGCCGTCCATCCAGTACGTGCTCGGCAAGGGCGCGAGCCTCGTGCTGATGAGCCACCTCGGACGTCCCGACGGCCAGGCGATCCCGAAGTACTCGCTCAAGCCGGTGGCCCAGAAGCTCGCCGAGCTCCTCGGCAAGCCCGTGCAGTTCCTCTCCGACTGCGTCGGCCCCGAGGTGGAGAAGGCCTGCGCGGCGCTCGAGCCGGGCGAGGTGGCGCTGCTCGAGAACCTGCGCTTCCACATCGAGGAGGAGGGCAAGGTCAAGAAGGAGGACGGCACGTCGGTCAAGGCCGACCCCGAGGCCGTGAAGGCCTTCCGCGCCTCGCTCTCGAAGCTCGGCGACGTGTTCGTGAACGACGCGTTCGGCACCGCGCACCGCGCCCACAGCTCGACGGCGGGCGTCGTGCTGCCGCAGCGCGCCGCCGGCTACCTGATGAAGAAGGAGCTGGACTTCCTCGGCGACGCCGTCAACCACCCGAAGCGGCCGTTCGTGGCGATCATCGGCGGCGCGAAGGTCTCGGGCAAGATCGACGTGATCGAGGCGCTGCTGCCGAAGGTCGACACGCTGATCATCGGCGGCGGCATGGCCTTCACGTTCTACAAGGCGCAGGGCAAGGAGATCGGCGGCTCGCTGGTCGAGGCGGACCGCGTCGAGATGGCCAAGGCGCTGCTCGCGAAGGCCGGCTCGAAGATCGTGCTCCCGCTCGACACGGTCGTCACCGACGCCTTCGACTTCGACGCGCGCAAGGTGGGCACGCTGAAGACGGTGGCCTGGGACGCGATCGGGCCGCGGGACATCGGCGTCGACATCGGCGAGGCGACCCGCGCGAAGTTCGCCGAGATCGTGAAGAGCGCCAGGACGGTCGTCTGGAACGGCCCGATGGGCGTCTTCGAGATCCCCGACACCGCGAAGGGCACGCTGGCGATCGCGCAGGCGCTGGCCGACGCGACGGCCCACGGCGCGATCACGGTGGTGGGCGGCGGCGACTCGGTCGCGGCCGTCGAGAAGAACGGCCTGGCCGACAAGGTCACCCACGTCTCCACCGGCGGCGGCGCCTCGCTCGAGTTCCTCGAGGGCAAGGACCTGCCCGGCGTCACGTACCTCTCCGAGAAATAGGAGTCCTCACGACATGCGCAGGAAGCTGATCGCCGGCAACTGGAAGATGTACAAGACGACGGCCGAGGCCGTGGCCCTGGTCGAGGAGATCGCGAAGGGCGCCGCGGGCGCGCCGAGCGACGTGCTCGTGGCCCCGCCCTACACGTCGCTCGTGGCCGTGGTGGCCGCGGCGAAGGGCAGCCCGGTCGCGGTGGCCTCGCAGAACATGCACTTCGAGAAGGAGGGTGCTTACACGGGCGAGGTCTCCGCCGCGATGCTGAAGGACATCGGCGTCGGCAACGTCATCCTCGGCCATTCGGAAAGGCGCCAGTACTTCGCCGAGACCGACGAGGGCGTCGCGAAGAAGACGAAGGTCGCGCTCGACAACGGCCTCACCCCGCTCTCCTGCGTCGGCGAGCTGCTCGCCGAGCGCGAGGCCGGCAAGACGATGGAGGTCGTGGGCCGGCAGGTGGACGCGATCCTGAACGCCGTCTCCGCCGACGAGGCGAAGAAGGTCGTGATCGCGTACGAGCCCGTCTGGGCGATCGGCACCGGCAAGGTCGCAACGCCTGAGCAGGCGCAGGAGGTCCACGCCTTCATCCGCTCGCGCATCGCCGCGAAGCACGGCCAGGCCGTGGCCGACGTCGTCCGCGTCCTCTACGGCGGCAGCGTCAAGCCCGACAACGTCAAGGGCCTGATGGCGCTCCCCGACGTCGACGGCGCCCTCGTCGGCGGCGCGTCGCTCAAGGCCGACTCGTTCCTCAAGCTCGTCTTCTACGACAAGCAGTAGTCGCCAGCCGTCGTCGTACCCCGCGGCCCCGGGCTGCTCCACGCAGACAGCGCCCGGGGCCGCGCCGCGTCCGGGCCATCAATCACGTGGCCCCTCGCGCGGGTGCTGGAGCACCTGCGGCCCGAGAACTAGCGCCTCAGCGGTCGGCCGGGAGGGTGGCCACCCAGACGGTCGACGCGCTGTCGGCGAACTCGTACGCGAGGCGGTCGCCGCGAGGGAACCAGTACGGGTAGCGGACGTAGAGGGAGGGCGTGGCATAGGGCGTGAGCCTGCGCTCCTCGCCGCCCTCGACCGCGACCGTGTACACGTTCCACAGGCCGTCGCGCTGACCGGCGAAGGCGATGCGCCGGCCGTCGGGCGAAAACGATTGCGGCCAGCTCTGCCCCGGCCGCGACAGCAGCTCGCGGACGGCTCCGCCCGCGGACGGCACCAGCCCGATCCGCGTGTCGCCGCCGCGCATCAGCTCGACGGCGAGCTGCCGGCCGTCCGGCGACCACACCGGCCAACCGGCGCCCTCGCCGTCGTCGGTGAGCTTGCGGGCCTCTCCGCCGGCGAGAGCCATCTCCCAGACGTTCAGCGGACCCTCGACCGCACCGTGCGCGACGAGGCGAGTCCCGTCGGGCGAAACCGAGGCCGGCCAGTGCAGGTGCCGCGCGAGGACGGCCTGCTGGTGCGTCACGCCGGTCTCGACGTCCACCGTCCAGAAGGTCGGGCGCTCCCTCCCGCCCCTCACGAAGCCGAGGGTGCGCGAGTCGGGGAAGAAGCCCCGCGACCAGGAGGCCCCCGGCTCCTCGGCGACGACGCGCGCGTCGCCGGTGGCGGCGTCGGCGACCCACAAGGAGAGGCCGACCCCGGGTCGCATCGTCCCGAACGCCAGCAGGCGCCCATCGGGGGACACTCCGAGGGGGATCTTCCGGCCGCCGACGTCCATCACCGCGGGACGCGGCTCTCCGATCGGCCGCCCCTCCGGGGTGACGCCGACCGAGAGGATCTCGTATCGCGTGCGGAACGTGACGTACGCGACCGATCGACCGCTCGAGGACAGCGCAACGTGCGACCAGGCCGACGCCCGCTCGCCGCCGCCCGCGATGACCTGCGGCGCGCCCGCGAGCTCCCCCGACTCCGGCGAGACAGGGACGCGCCAGACGAACCAGCGGCCCGCGTCCGAGCCGAGCCAGATCTGGGAGCGGCCGTCCTTCTCCCACGCGACGCCGGTGAACCATTGCGGCCCCGCGCTCGTCCGGCGAAGGCCCGATCCGTCGGCGCGCACCACCATGACCCTCGGCCCGGCGAGGAAGGAGATGAGCCGGCCGTCGGGCGACCAGGCCGGCGCGCCCTGGCCGCCGGGCCCGACGGCGGCGATGGTCGTCAGCGGCCGGGGCTCCCCGCCGGCCGCGGAGACGGTCCACAGCGAGGAGCCCTCGCCCGCGGCGAAGTTGCCCTCGCCCGAGCCGACCCAGGCCTGGCCCTGAAAGGCGATCGTCTTCCCGTCCGGCGACCAGGCGGGGGACGAGCCGAAATGCGTGAGCTGGCGCGGCACGCCGCCGAGCGCGGGGACGATCCACAGGCCGCCGCGACCGACCGAGTGGTAGGCCAGGAGTCGGCCGTCGGGCGAGAACGCCGGCTGCACGTTCTGCATGCCATCGCTCGTGATCGCTAGCTCGCGCGCCCCGGGGGCGAGGGCGCGGAGGACGATCTCCATGGAGACACCCCTCTGGCTCGCGTAGGCGAGCGACGCCCCGTCGGGCGAGAAGCAGGGGGAGATGTTGAGGCCCGCGCTCGTGCTGACCTGCTGCTCGCCGAGCGCGCCCGGGCTCGCGGGCGCGACGATCGTCACCGGCGGCCGGGTCATCCAGCGCCTCGCGCCGAGAGCGACGAAGGAGACGGCGAGCGCCGCGCAGACGACCGCCACCAGCCGCAGACCGGGCCCCCAAGGCCGGGGGACCGCGGGCTCGACCCGCGACGCCGCCGCCTCGAGCGGCGGGCCGAGCGAGGCTCCCGGCGCGGCAGGGGCCTCTGACACGGCCCCTCCTCTCAGCAGCGCCACGAAGCGGTAGCCGCGTGTCGGCACCGTCTCGATGTAGCGGGCCTCTCGGGCGTCGTCCCCGAGGCCACGGCGGATCTGCGCCACGAGGCGCGTGAGCGCGTTCTCGGTGACGGCGGTGTCCTTCCAGACGGCAGCCTGGATCTCGGCCTTCGACACGAGCCGGCCCGGCCGCGTCGCCAGGAAGAGGAGCAGCTCCACGGCCTTGGGCTCGAGCCGGACCGGCTCCCCCGCCTTCGTCACGCGGAAGGCGTGCGGGTCGACCTCGACGTCGTCGAAGCGATAGCTCATCCGTCCGGCGAGACCCTCACCGAAACCGCGGCGTTCCATCCGCGCTCCCTCACGACTCGCGCCCGGCGCGGGCCGAGCTTCCCGGCATTCCCCCGAGGTGAGATGTGGCGCGGTCCAGGCAGTCTAAGGCCGTAGCGTTCGCGGCGGTAGTGGTGGTGCTGTCCGGCGCGACGCGGGCGGACGGCGACGACGCGGCCGCGGCGCTCCAGCCCGACGGCGTCCGCCTCAGCGGGCGATGGTTCGAGGAGCCGATGCGTTGGGCCGTCCACGGCGCTGGACGGCGCCTCGCCGAGCCAGCGTGCGCGGCTGTGCTCGACGGCTTCCATGACCCTCTCGGCAGGCCGCTGGCGGAGAGGCTCGGCGCTCTCTCGCTCACGGCCGACGACTACGCGCGACGCGTGCTCTTCTACGACGGCTCGAACGACGCCCCCTGCCGCCGCCCGCGCGTGTACGCCTTCACGTCCCCGGGATCGCGGGTCGTGCGCGTCTGCTCGACGCTCGGGGCCCTTGCCGCCGCGCGCCCGGCCGAGGCCGAGGCGGTGGTGATCCACGAGCTGCTGCACACCCTCGGCCTCGGCGACGACCACCCGTCGAGCGCCTGGATCACCGCCGCCGTCGAGAGCTGCTGCCTCCGGACGGACGGCCGCCGTTGCAGCGCCAAGAGGCAAACGGCGTCGCGCGATGCGGTCGTGAACTAGCCGGGCCGGCGACCCTCAGCGGATGCGGCCGGCGACCTCGCGGAGCTTCTGCGCCACGGGCTCCATCCCGCCGGCCGACGGCGAAGCCGAAGCCGCAGTCGGGGGAGGCGAGCTCGGGCTTGGCCGCCCAGAGGCGCTCGGCGCTGGCCGGGCTCGCGAGCCGTCCCCTGCCGATCGCGAGGTTCGGCACGACGAGGTCGATGTCGCAGCTGTCACTCGCCGGCATGGCGGCTTTCGCGTAGACGCGCTCGCGCACCACGTCGACCACGGCCTCGAGCACCTGCCGTATGCGCTCGCCGCGCCGGCCCGCAGGCAGGGCCGTGTCGTCCGAGTAGTCGGCCGGGGCCGTCTGGGCGAGGGCGGTCGTGGCGAGGCCGAGGACGAAGGCGGCGACCGCCGCGAGCGCTGCCCTGCGGTCATCCAAGATCATGGTCGTTCTCCTCGTCGACGAGAGTCGCCTCGCCAGAGACGTTGGTCGGAGACGACCCATGGGCCAGGCCGGCCGGTGCGCCTCGACGCTTGGCGCCTTGACATGACAAAGCGATGAAACTACCGTTCGGACATGTCCAGCACGATGGTCCAGATCCGGAACGTGCCGGTCGATCTGCACCGGCGGCTGAAGGCGCGCGCGGCGATCGAGGGCCTGACGATGTCGGGCTTCGTCCTGCGCGAGATCCGCAAGGCCCTCGAGCGGCCAACCCGACAGGAGGTTCTCGAGCGCCTGCGGTCGCAGCCCGTGAGGAAGCTGCGGCGCGGCGCGGCCGAGGCGATCCGGGCTGAGCGCGACGCTCGATGATCGTGCTCGACGCGTCGGCCGTCGTCGAGCTGCTGCTCGGCACGCTCCTCGGCCGCTCGGTCGCCGCCCGCATCGCCGAACCCGGGCTCTCGCTCCACGTGCCTCACCTGGTGGACGTCGAGGTGGCGCAGACGCTCCGCCGCTTCGTTCGCAGCGCCGATCTGGACGCGGCATCCGCCGAACAGGCGCTCGAGGAGCTGCGCGCCCTCGACCTGGAGCGTCACTCCCACGAGCCCCTGCTGGACCGCGTCTGGGCTCTGCGCGGCAACCTGACCGCCTACGATGCGGTCTACGTCGCCCTCGCCGAGGCTCTCGAGGCCACGCTGTTGACGTGCGACGGCCGGCTCGCCCGGGCCCCCGGCATCCGCGGTCGAGTCGTGCTCGTGAGCTGAGCTCGCGCTCGACCCTCTTCATCGACTGCCAGCGGAAGTTCAGCGTCATCGGCGCGGACGTCGACCTCATCGCCCTACTGGGCGGCGTTTGCCGTTGCTCCACCGCCCCACCGCCCATCCAGCGCCGGGATCGTGTAGTACCCTGCCCGCGCGAGGAGGGTGATCGAATGAGCCGGGGCTGGCGGAGTGGACTGGCGGTGGCGGCGGCGATTGCGCTGCCCGCCTGCGGCGGTCCCGCCGGCACCGATCGACCCACAGGCGGCTCCGAGCCGTGGGACAAGCCCGGCTGGGTGCTGACGTTCCACGACGAGTTCGACGGCACGACACTCGACACCACGGCCTGGAGCCGGCGCTTCCACTGGGGCGAGGCCGTGATCAACGGCGAGCTGCAGGCCTACGTGGACGACGCCTTTCGCCTCGAGGGCGGCGTGCTGTCGATCGTGGGCGAGCGTCGCGGGGGGCGTTACGCCGGCGAGGGCATGGACTACACCTCCGGCGTGATCGCCTCGAACCACTACCAGCAGTACGGCTGGTTCGAGATCCGCTGCCGCCTGCCCGCAGGCCGCGGCTACTGGCCGGCCTTCTGGCTGCTGGGGAACACCAGCATCAACGAGATCGACGTGCTGGAGTCGCTCGGGCACGAGCCGACGGTCGTGTACACGACGGTGCACTGGGGAACCGACTACGCCGACGACCACCACTCGGACGGGGCGGCGTTCAGGGGGGCGGACTTCTCGTCGGACTTCCACGTCTTCGCGGTCGAGTGGGATGACGGCAAGATCGTCTGGTGGGTGGACGGCCGTGAGGTCTTCCGTCACACGGGCGCGGGCGTCCCGCGGGTGCCCCTGTATGTCATCACCAACCTGGCGATCGGAGGCAACTGGCCGGGCCCTCCGGACGCGACAACGCCCTTCCCAGGCCGGCTCCAGATCGACTACATCCGAGTCTACCGGAGGGGTTCGTAGCTGCCTCAGGCGCTGCGGTCGCGGGCAGCTCCGGCCGATTGTAGATTCGCCGCTTCCATCGCTCGATCGGCACGGACGAGGCCCCCGTCGTTCGCCTGGAAGGCCTCCCTGCCGGACACGCGCGTCAACGACGGATGGTCGCGCGCGCAGGAGAGGAGTGGCACGGGGGTTGCTGCGTAGACCGTACAAACGGGAGGCTGGACATGGCGAACGGCAAGACGGACGAGCTGAAGGGACGCGTGAAGGAAGCGGCCGGGGCGCTGACCGGCGACAAGAAGCTGAAGCGCGAGGGTCAGGTCGACCAGACGGTCGGCAAGATCAAGCAGGCCTCCGACAAGATGCTCGACAAGGTCAAGGTGGCCGTGAAGTGAAACTCCCGGCCCGGGCACGGCACAGCGTCCCGCGCCGAGGCCCGGGCCGCCGCAGGAACACGGCAGAGAGCGGGCGCCTCGTTCGGCCCGCGCCAGGGAGCGCGGCGAACTCGGGATCCCGCACGGCGCTGCAGAAGCACGTCGACTTCTTCGACACGAACCACGACGGCAGGATCACGCTCGCGGACACCTACCGCGGGCTTCGGCGCCTCGGACTGGGCGCCCTGCGCTCGGCCGGGTTTGCTGGCGTGATCAACGCCGCCCTCGGCCCGTCGACGTCGGGGGCCGCGAGCCTCACGGTGGACGCCGGGCGCATCCACGCGGGCAAGCATCGTAGCGACTCGGGCGTCTACGACGACGGCGGGCGCTTCCAGCTGGCCAGGTTCAGGCGGCTGTTTGCCCGGTTCGACGCCGACCGCGACGGTGCGCTCGACGGCGAGGACCTGGCTCGGCTGTACGCCGGCAACCGGACCGACCTGATCGGCCACCTCGGGTCGAAGGCCGAGTTCGGGTTGCTGCTCGAGCTGGCAGGCGAGGATCGCGGCGGCAGGAAAGTGCTCACCCGCGACCGACTCGAGCGCTTCTACAACGGGTCGCTCTTCTACCAGATCGCCGATGAAGTCGCTGCCCGGCGCGCGAACGACCGGGCGATGCTGCGCGGGGCGCTCGAGGGCAGCCTTCGCGAGATCTACTGACAGCCGCAACAAGGGCGGGGCACCAGAGGGATGGCGCCCCGCCCGTTTCGCCCGCGGACTGCTACTGATACCGAACGAGGGCGGCCATCTGCTCGAGCTGCCGGACCGAGGAGGCCCACTCGACCAACGGGTCCTCGTTGCGCGCGCGCGCGCTGCGGTCGTTCCGCCGGGCGTCGCTCATCAGCTGGCTCACGATCGAACCGACCTCACGTGAGTTCAGGGAGTCGGCGCCGCTGCTCTGGCTGAGGTCGGAGGTCCCCTGCGCGAAGGCGCGCAGGTCGTTGAGGGAACGGTTGCCGCGATCGGAAGGATCGGGACCGTCCTGTGCCGCGCTGACCGCGCGCTCGACCTCGGCGTTCAGGTCGTTGGCCAGGCGTCGGAACTGCCGCAGGGCGCTGCCGGTCACATAGCCGTTGCGGTCGGCGGAGTCGACGTCTTCGCCGGGCCGCCCGTCGCGGTCGCGGTAGTCGTCGTCGAACGGCTGGTAGGCGCGACGCTCGGGCGACGGCACCCGCACGTCCTGGCCCGCGAGCGAGCGGTGCATGAGGTTGAGCGCGTTCACCGCCTCGCCCCAGTCCGCGTAGGTCTCGCGGAACGCGTTGGCGCCGCGGATCTGGCTGCTCACCTGGCGCGCGCGCTGGTCGAGGGCCGCCACTTCGTCCGCGACGTACCAGGGTGAGTTGCCGTACTGGTCCAGCCGCTCGTGGAAGGAGCGAGTCTGACGGGCGAAATCGTTGATGGCCCACAGGAAACGCTGGCGGTTGACGCCGTTGCGCTCCTGCGCGGTGTCCGCGGCCGCACGCGCGGCCGTCTGCGCCGCCTGATCCAGGTAGTGAGCCAGCCGGCGCATGGTGTCGTAACGCTGACCCTCCAGCCGATTCTGGCCCCTGCCGAACTGGACCGTGATCTGCGCGTCGGCAAGCGGGAGTGCCGGCCCCGCCAGGAGCAGGGCACCGAGCCCCGCCGCCGACACCCATGAAGTCCTCGTATTCAGATTCATCGAACCACCTCGGCGCTCTTTCGAACGAGAAGCAGAGCAAGACCCGCGCCACGAGGGCATTGCAGGCCCGCCAACGAGTTGCGTCGAAAGGTGGGAAGGAGTGCCGGCAAGGCAGCGGACGAATGCAGAATCCACCGCGATCGCGCGGGCGATCGGCTCAGCGGACCAGGTAGGCCGAGGCCAGCTCGCGGAAGGCAGTGACCTGCGACTCCCGCCACGCGTCGTCCCGGCCGAGCTCGCGGGCGAGCAGCTCGGCCACCCGGGGGGCCATCGCGATAGCCGCCCGGGCGTTCAGGAAGAGCGCCCGCGTGCGCCGCGCCAGCACGTCCTCGACCGTGCGCGCCATCTCGAAGTGCGCCGCCCAGACCACCTCGGCCCCGC
>JBGASI010000604.1:0-4269 GCA_044229815.1 Vicinamibacteria bacterium
CGTGGCGCCGAGCAGTGCCTGCTCGTTGTAGGCGGGCACGACGATGGAGTAGTCTGGCCCGGCCGGATTCGGCATCGCGGTCAGCATAGCAGGAGGCCTCGTGGCGACGAGCGCGACTCGCAGGCAGGCGCAGGGGAAGCGCAAGGCGCCGCGGCCTTCGGCGCGGCGGACGAAGCCGGCCGCACGGCCGGCGGCCGCCCCCGACGTCGACATGGCCCCGACCCAGTACATCGTCAAGGTCGACCGGGAGACGGGCGAGCCGCTCGACGAGGCGATCGACCCGGCCGAGCTGCTCGTCCACGCGCACCGCGACCGGCACCCGGTCGAGATCGCGGCGCAGTTCCTGGCGAGCCGACTGATCCAGGTGACGGGCAACGAGACGCTGGTGAAGCGCGGCCTCGGCACGCTCGAGAGCGTCGGCTCGCGGATCGGCCGCCTCGCCGCCGAGCTCTCGGGCGACCGAGCCGACGAGCGGCGGGTGAAGCGGCTGCTCGGGGTGACCGCGCGCGACTTCGTGTTCCGTTTCCGCGAGCCGAGCCACCTGAGCGAGAAGGAGCTCAAGGCGCGCGTGCGCGAGCTGCAGGCGCAGGCGAAGCAGCGCTTGCAGGCGCAGGGCCGGCGGCCGCGCTTCCGCGTGCTGCTGACCGGCGCCACGGGCTTCCTCGGCAAGGAGCTGCTGGCGCAGGCCGCCGGCCACCCGCACGTCGAGGAGGTGGTGTGCGTGGTGCGCCCCGAGACGATCCGCGACCGCAAGACGAAGGAGGTGGTCAAGGTGCTCTCGGCGCGCGAGCGCGGGGCGCTGCTGCTGAAGCGGCTGCACGTGCCCGCCGCGGCGGCGCGCCGTTTCCAATTCGTCGAGGGCGACATCGAGCAGCCGGGCTTCGGGATCGACCCGAAGACGCTCGCCGCGCTCGCGCCGCGCCTCACCCACGTCGTGCACTGCGCCGCCAGCGTCTCGTTCGACGACACCTACGAGAACTCGTTCCGCGCCAACGTCCTCGGCTGCCGCAACGCGCTCGAGTTCTCGCGCCGGCTGCAGGGCTGGCCCGGCGGCGCCTTCGTGGCGCACGTGGCGATCGAGACCTCGTACATCCACGGGCGGCGCAAGCGCTCGATCGCCCAGGAGGACGCGCTCGTCTTCCCGAAGCACTTCTACAACAACTACTACGAGCTGACGAAGGCGATGGCGTCGCTCGAGACCGACCGCGCGCTGGTCGAGCACGGGCTGCGCGTCACCCAGCTGCTGCCGTCGATCGTGATCGGCAGCTCGCGCACCGGGAACAACCGCGGGGACGCGAAAGTGCTCAACGCGCCCGTCAACGCCTTCGGCCGCGCCAAGGAGGCGCTCGACGCGCTCGGCGGCGACTGGGCGGACCGCGGGCGCGCCTGGCTCGTCAACCTGATCGCGACCACCTTCCCGGCCGACCGCTCCGCGGAGTTGAACCCGGCGCGCCGGAGGCGATCGGCGCGCGCGTCCACCTGGCGACCGACAACCGGATCCGCTCCGAGGACATCGTGCGCATCACGCGGGAGGAGCTCGACGTCAACGTCCGCATCGCCGACCCGACGCTGACCCGCAACCTCACGCTGCCGCTGGTGAAGGCGCTGCTGCTGGCGCTGGGCGAGCCCAAGCTGGCCAACGTGCTCGAGCGGCTGGGGGCGATCTTCGGCGTCTACGGCGAGTGGGGCCAGCCGATCCACGACGTGGGCAACGACGTGCGCCTGCTGGGGCTGCCGATCCGGCGGCCGGACACGGCCGCGGCCTTCCGGATGCTGTGCCGGCACAACAAGTACGTGCAGCACTTCGGCCAGCTGCGCGACCTGGACGAGATCGCCGCGCGCGAGCGGGCGTGGGAGCACGCGATCGAGGAGATCGAGTTCGAGAGCGGCCGCCAGGTGGCCTCCATGCGCGCGAGCGAGTTCCGGCGCCAGCTCGGCGAGCGGCTGGACCTGCGCACGTTCCGGCCGCGCTGAGGGGGCCGGGGCGTTGCCGCCGGCGCGGGCCCGGGCGTATGCTGTGCCGGGCCTCGCGGCCCGCGTCGAAAGGAAGCCAGCCATGACGATCGACCGGAGCCTTCTCGACAAGATCCGCTCCCGCGGCGAGGAGGTGCTGACCCAGGTCTCCAGCGAGCTGATGGCGAACCCCCGCTTCGTGAAGGCGATCGAGGGCGCCGTCAAGGGTCGCGAGAAGCTCGAGGAGGCTGCCACGGCGGCGCTCAAGCAGATGAACGTGCCGACCCGCACCGAGCTCAAGCGCGCGACCTCGCGGATCGAGGCGCTCGAGCGCGAGCTGGCCGAGGTGCGGGCGAAGCTGCGCGCGCGCCCCGCCGGCGCGGCGCGGCCGGCGGCTGCGGCGCCCAAGGCGGCGCCGCGCGGCAGGAAGAAGATGGGCGGCATCCCCGGCGCCGCTGAGTAGGGAGGGGCTCCCCGTGGCGCGGATCGCCATCACGGGTACCGCCTCGTTCCTCGGCAGCCGGATGCTGCGCAGGCTCGTCGAGGCGCGCGGTCGCGACGCGGTCGTGGCCGTCGACATCACGGCGCCGCCGACGACGCTGCAGGGCGTGCGCTACCGCATGGTCGACCTGACGCTGCCCGGCGCCGACCAGCGGCTGGTGGACGTCTTCCGCGAGGAGGGCGTCGAGACGGTCCTGCACACGGCCTTCTTCACGACCCCCAGGCGCGACCAGGCCTACTCGCACGAGCTCGAGTCGATCGGCACGCTCCACCTGGCGGCGGCGGCCGCGGCGGGCGGGGTGCGCCACCTGGTGCTGCGCTCCTTCACGGCGGTCTACGGGGCGCGCGGGCAGAACCCGAACTTCCTGAGCGAGGAGCGGCGGCCCGACGCGAACGCGCGTCTCGCCTGGGTGCGCGACAAGGTCGAGGCCGAGGAGCACGCCTTCTCCTTCTCCCGGCGCTACAGGACGCTGGGCGTGACCGTGCTGCGATTCGCCACGCTGTTCGGGCCGGGTGTGCACACCTTCTACTCGCGGCTGTTCTCCCGCCGCGTGGTGCCGGTGGTGCTCGGCTACGACCCGCTGCTGCAGCTGCTGCACCCCGACGACGCCCTCGACGCCACCGAGCGCGCCCTCGAGCGCGGGCCGAGCGGCGTCGTCAACGTCGTGCCGAAGGGGACGATCTCGCTGCTGACGGCGCTGCACCTGTCGGACAAGGTGACGGTGCTCGTCCCGCACGTGGCGGCCTACCCGCTGGCCGAGCTGTGGTGGACGTCGGGCCTGGGCGAGGCGCCCGGCGGCTTCGTCGACTACGCGCGCTTCCTGTTCGTCGCGGACGGGGGCAAGGCCGAGCGCGAGCTCGGCTTCGTGCCGCGCCACTCGAGCCGGGACTCGCTGATGGCGTACCTCGAATACCGCTATCCGGAGACGGCGCGGCGGGCGAAGGCGCAGGCCGAGCGGACGGCGGAGAAGGCGCGGGAGGCCCAGGCATGAAGGACGCGGGCAAGGTGGTCTCGATCGAGGCCCGGCCTGCCCGGCGCCGCCGGGTCCAGGCGCCCGAGGACGAGGCGCTGCGGCAGCGGCTGGCCGAGCTCGAGCGGGAGCTGGCGGCCGCGCGCGGCGAGCGCGAGCGCGAGGGCCTGCTGATCACGCTGGCCCGGGTGGCGCACGCCGGGGCGCGGGGGCTGAGCTGGGCGAGCCTGGCGCGCCTGCAGCGGGCCCTGTACTTCGCCTGGCACTCCGAGGAGACGGACGAGTTCGGGGCCGACAAGCGTTTCGCCGAGTCGCTCGAGCCGCTGCTGCAGTTCCTCTACGCCGTCTGGTGGCGCGTCGAGGCGACCGGCGCCGAGCACCTCCCGGCGGCGGGGCCGGGGCTGATCGTGGCGAACCACTCCGGTGTCCTGCCCTACGACGGGCTGATGGTGCAGCTCGCGATCCGGCACGAACACCCGGCCAGGCGCATCTGCCGCATGCTGGCGCTCGACATGTTCGCGTTGCTGCCGGTGCTGGCACCGGTGCTCTCGAAGTCGGGCTCCGTGCGGGCCAACCCCGAGAACGCGGAGCGCCTGCTGCGCGAGGGCGAGCTGCTCGGCGTCTTCCCCGAGGGCGTCAAGGGCGTGGGCAAGTACTACCGCGAGCGCTACCGCCTCGCGCGTTTCGGGCGTGGCGGGTTCGTGCGCATCGCGCTGCGCACCGGGGCCCCGATCATCCCCTGCGCCGTGGTGGGCGCGGAGGAGATCCACCCTGTGATCGGCAAGGCCGACTGGTTCGGCAAGCCGTTCGGGCTGCCGTACTTCCCGCTCACGCCCACCTTCCC
>JBGASI010000058.1:0-12994 GCA_044229815.1 Vicinamibacteria bacterium
CGTGAAGACGAGCATCCCGCGGCGCGTCGCCACGAGCGCGTTCTCGCGTGAGCGCCAGAGGGCGACGGCGACGCCGACCGCCAGCAGCGTGTAGGCCGGCTTGACCGCGAGGAAGGTGGCCGCCGCCGCGAACTGTTCGACGGGCGGCGTCACCCGGAAGAACGGTCGATCCGCGTCCGCGAGGGCCGCGCCCCGGCTCGGCGCGTGCGCCAGCGTCCAGCCCTGCATTCCGCCCTGCACCGCCACCGCTTCGACGCCGACGCCCCGCAGGTGAGCGGCCGCCCGGGCGCTGCGCAGGCCTCCCTGGCAGAGGAGCACGAGCGGGCTGTTTCGGAGCGGCCCGGGCAGGTCGGCGGGGGAGCGGACGGCCATCAGGTCCGCCCACGGTACGTGCAGAGTCGACACCGGCAGCCCCTCGAGGTGCCCCGCCGGCTCGATCTCGACCAGTGCCAGGCGACTGTCGCCTTCGAGCCGGCGCAGCACCTCCCCGGCCGGGAGCGAGGGCGCGTTCGCCACCAGGAACTCGTACGCGGCGAAGGGACCGGCCAGACCGACGGCCAGCAGCGCCAAGCCCAGGATGCGTCGCCATCCGGCGGTGCGGCCCGCTCGGCCCACGCTCGCCTCCCCGTGAAAGACGCCGGCGTGTCTCTCCCTGCCGCCGAGCGTGGACGCTGCCCGCCCCGTCGTCCATAGGGCGAATGATCGAGGCCCCCGGCCGCCGGTCTTCAGAACGTGTACTTCAGCTCGAGGAACGTGCCGAGGCCGACGTTCGAGTAGGTGCGAACGTGTAGCCGGCGCCGAGCCGGCACCGGAGCGATCGCCGGCCGGGTCGGCCGGCGCGATCGTGGGGCGCAGGCGCGGCGGCAGGAACGGCACGTTGTCCACGTGGAGCGACCCTGTGTGGAGGCGGCCGACGACGCCCAGCTTGTACCCGAAGTGCGGGTCCAGTGCCCGAGAGCCGCAGCGTCGCTCGCGTCGTGTTCATCAGGAAGTCGCGCGGCTTGTCGTGCAGGTCCTCGAACTTGAGGATGTCGTCGAAGAGGCCCTCGACGTGCAGCTTCGGCGCCGGTGCGGCCGGAGGCGGGGAAGCGAGCCCTTACCCGCGCCATCCGAAGGCCCCAAAACGGACGAGCGGGACGATTCCGGCAAGAAGGGGCCCCCCGGGGCCGCTCGCCGCATTTCTTTGAACCCTGGGGGTACGGAGGTGCGTCTTAGTGGGTGACGGAAGGAAGGATGCGTCCTGCCATGCGCAAGGGATTGATCGCCGCTGGGGTTCTCGTCGTCGTCGGGGGCGTGTCCGCGGTGCTCTACAGCAAGTCCACGACCGGCAAGGCGAACGGTTTCAAGACCGTCCCGGTGACCCGCGGCGCCGTGGTCGAGAAGGCCCTCGCCATCGGCGCCATACGGCCGAAGCGCGAGATCGCCGTCAAGAGCAAGATCTCGGGCATCGTCAAGACCTCGTTCCGCGAGGTCGGCGACGTGGTCCAGCCGGGCGACCCGCTGTTCGAGATCCTGCCCGACCCGACCCCGCTGGAGCTGACCGAGGCGCGCCGGGAGCTCGAGATCGCCAGGAACGTCTTCGACCAGTCGCAGAAGAAGTTCGAGCGCGCCCGCACGCTCAAGGAGCAGGGGGTGCTCGCGACCCAGGACTGGGAGCAGGCTGAGAAGGACATCCAGGACGCACGGATTCGCCAGGAGCTGGCGACGGAGAAGCTCGCCCTGATCGAGAAGGGCCGCGTCAAGAGCTCGCGCCAGGCCGAGCGCGTCGAGTCGATCATCCGCGCGCCGATCAGGGGCACCGTGCTCGAGCTGCTGGTCAACGAGGGCGACCCGGTGGTGCCGCTCACCTCCTACCAGGCCGGCACCGCGCTCACGAACCTCGCCGACATGACGATGCTCATCTTCAAGGGCACGGTCGACGAGATCGACGTGGGCAAGCTCAAGGAGGGGATGCCGGCGCACATCAAGATCGGCGCGCTGCCCGAGGCGAAGGTCGAGGGCCGCGTCTACAAGATCGCCCCGAAGTCGAAGTCGGCGGAGGGAGCGACGCTGTTCGACGTCGAGATCGAGCTGCTGCCGGGAAAGGACGTGGTCCTGCGCGCCGGCTACTCGGCCAACGCCGAGATCGCGGTGCGCGAGAAGAAGGACGTGCTGCTCCTGCCCGAGCGCCTCGTCACGTTCGCCGACGGCAAGGCCTCGATCGAGCTGCCCGCGCCGGGCGACGCTCCGCCGACGAAGAAGGAGATCAAGACGGGCCTCTCCGACGGCATGAACGTCGAGGTCGCCGAGGGCCTGAAGGAGAAGGACCTCGTCGTCGAGCGACCGCCCAAGAAGATCGAGTAGCGGCAGGCCCCGGGGAGCCACCCGCCATGACCTCGCTCTCGTTCCTGCGCCAGATGCTGCAGGACATCCGCCACCAGAAGATGCGCACGCTGCTCACGCTGTTCGGCATCACCTGGGGCACCGTGTCCGTGGCGCTGCTGGTGTCGTTCGGCGAAGGCCTGCAGCGGCGGATCGAGAAGAACCAGAAGGGCATGGGCGAGAGCATCGTGGTCGCCTGGCCCGGGCGCACGGCGCTGCCCTGGCAGGGCCTCGGCAAGGGCCGGCCGATCAAGGTGACCGAGGACGACCTCGATGCACTGCGACGCGAGATCCCGGAGGCGAAGTTCTCGGGGGAGTACTCCCGCAGCAGGAGCACGTTCCGCCGCGAGCGGGCGCGCATCATGCCGGACATGTCGGCGACGAACGCCGTGTTCGGCCTGATGCGCAACCTGGTTCCGGCCGCGGGCGGCCGCTACGTGAACGACCTCGACCTCGATCGCCGCCGGCGCGTCGTCTTCCTCGGTGACAAGCTCAAGAAGGACCTGTTCGGCGACGCCGACGCCGTCGGCAGGACGGTGATGGTCGACAACGTGCCGTTCCTGGTGATCGGCGTGATGCAGAAGAAGGCGCAGGACTCGAGCTACAGCGGGCGCGACCAGGACAAGGCCTTCATCCCCGACGCCACCTACAAGGGTCTGTTCTCCGAGCGCTACGTCGCCAACTTCATCTTCCAGGCGAAGGAGCCCGCGCTCGTGCCGAGCGTGACCCGCCGCGTCTACGAGGTGCTCGGCCGCCGGCTCAAGTTCGACCCGACGGACAAGGAAGCGGTCGGGATGTGGGACACCACCGAGGGCGAGAAGTTCCTCTCGATCTTCTTCACCACGTTCCGCGTCTTCCTCGGGGTGATCGGCTCGTTCACCCTGATCGTGGGCGGCATCGGCGTCTCCAACATCATGTACGTGGTGGTCGAGGAGAGGACGCGCGAGATCGGCATCAAGCTCGCGGTGGGGGCCAAGCCCCGCTACGTGCAGTCCCAGTTCCTGCTGGAGACGCTGACGCTGACGGCGATCGGCGGCCTGCTCGGCTTTCTGGTCACGCTCGCGATCCTGGCCGTGTTCCCGCTGCTCGGCTTCGACGACTACGTCGGCACGCCCGTGGCCTCGCCGGTGGTGATCCTGGTGACCGCGCTGCTGCTGGGCGCGATCGGCTTCGTGGCCGGCTACTTCCCCGCCCGCCGGGCGTCGCTGCTCGACCCGGTGGTGGCGCTGAAGCTGTCATGAGGTTCGCCAGCGCCGAGCTCGCGCTGGTCTGGCGCCTGTTCCGCGCGGACCTCGCCCACCAGCGCAAGCGCATCGCGCTGACCGTGCTCGCGATCGGCTGGGGCACGCTGTCGATCGTGCTGCTGCTCTCGTTCGGCGAGGGGCTCAAGCGCTCGTTCGCCAAGGGCTCGCGCGGTATGGGCGAGGGGATCGCGGTCGTCTGGCCCGGCGCCACCACCCGCGCCTACCTGGGCCTGCCGTCGGGCCGCGCCGTGCGCCTGCACGAGGAGGACCCCGAGCTGCTGCGCGCGCGCATCCCCGAGATCGCGAAGCTCTCGGTCGAGTACGCGCGCCAGGCGCCGGTCTCGGTCGGCGGGAAGATCGTCAACGTCCGGGTGCGCGGTGTCGAGCCCGAGTTCGGGGAGCTGCGCAACCTGCTGCCGCAGGCCGGCGGCCGCTTCCTGGACGCTCCGGACCTGGCCGAGAAGCGCCGCGTCGCGTTCCTCGGGGAGGTGATCGCCCGCGACCTCTACGGCAGCGAGGACGTGGTCGGCCGCACGCTGCAGATCGGCCAGTCCACGTTCACCGTGATCGGCGTCCAGCAGAAGAAGATCCAGATGGGCATGTACAACGGCCCGGACAACAACCAGGCCACGATCCCGGCCACCACGTTCAAGGCGATGTTCACCGACGCCGGCATCGAGAACCTGGTCTACCGGCCGGTGAGCCTGGAGGCGGGCGACCTCGCGAAGGCCGAGCTGTACCGGGTGATGGGCGCCAAGTACCACTTCGACCCCGAGGACACGCGCGCGCTCGGCATCTGGGACACCCGCGAGGGCCAGCGCATCACCGACAACATCGCGCTCGGGATCCAGCTGTTCCTGGGGATCATCGGCGGCCTGACGCTGCTCGTGGGCGGCATGGGTGTCGCGAACATCATGTACGCCGTGGTCAAGGAGCGCACCCGCGAGATCGGCGTGAAGATGGCGCTCGGCGCCAAGGCGCGCCAGGTGATGCTGCCGTTCGTGCTCGAGGCCCTGCTGATGACCGTGATCGGCGGCCTGCTGGGGACCCTCGTCTCGCTCGGGCTCGTCTTCGGCATCGCCGCGCTGCCGCTGAAGGGCGAGGCGCTCGACCTCATGGGCCGGCCCACGTTCTCGCCGGCGATCGCGGCGGCGACGGCGCTCATCCTGGGCACGATCGGCTCGCTGGCCGGCTACTTCCCGGCGCGCCGCGCGGCGTCGGTCAACCCCGCGGTCTCCCTGAGGTACGAGTGATGATGATCGAGATGCGGGCGATCCGGAAGGTCTACGCGACCGGCCGCGTCGAGGTCGTGGCGCTGAAGGGCGTGGACCTCGACATCGAGAGAAACGACTACGTGGCGATCGTCGGTCCCTCCGGCTCGGGCAAGTCGACGCTGATGAACCTGCTCGGCTGCCTCGACACCCCCAGCTCGGGCGTCTACCGGCTCTCCGGCGAGACCGTGTTCGGCCTCGATCGCAACCGCCTCGCCGAGATCCGCAACCGCCACGTCGGCTTCGTGTTCCAGAACTTCAACCTGCTGCCCTACGCGAGCGCCCTCGAGAACGTGGAGCTGCCGCTGCTGTTCGGCGGCGTGCCGACGAAGGAGCGCCGCGCCCGGGCGATCGCGATGCTCGAGAAGGTGGATCTCGCCGACCGCATGCACCACCGGCCGACCGAGCTGTCGGGCGGGCAGATGCAGCGGGTGGCGATCGCGCGCGCTCTCGTCAACCGGCCGGCGATCGTGCTGGCCGACGAGCCGACCGGCAACCTCGACTCGGCTTCCGGCCACGGGATCGTGGGCCTGTTCCGCGAGCTGCACGACGCCGGCCAGACGATCGTGATGATCACGCACGACATGGCGCTCGCGAAGCTGGCCTCGCGGATCGTGCAGATCCGAGACGGCCAGATCGTCGAAGACGAGCGCGCCGCGGCCTGAAGCACCGCCCGCGGGGTCGGCTCCGGCTCCCGCAGGGGCGCCGAACGTCCGCACGCCGCCCGGCGAAACGCCGTGAAGCCCGTCACATTCCGCCCGGGCGGTTCGAGGCATAAACGAGCATGCGAACCGCCCCGCCGCGAGCCCTCCGTGGCGCCCGCAGCGTCGTGCCGCCGCCGCGGCCGACGCCCGGGCTGGCCGCTCCTCCTGCCGCGACGCTGAAGGTGCTCTTCGCGGGCATCGACAAGGACGCCCGCGGGGCCGTCGAGGCGCGCGTGCGCCAGGCGCTCGCGGCCCGGGTCGCCTCGGATCCCTGGACCGTGTCGCTCGTTCGCCACGGGCAGGCCTGGTCCGTCACGCTCTACGGGCCGCGCGAGCCCTACCGCAACGTCTCGCTCACCACCGACGACGCCGGCCTCGTCCGCGCGATCCGGGAGGCGCTCGGTGAGAGCGCGCCGGCTGCGTCGCCGGCCCGAATGCCGGCAGCCGCGGCCGTGCCCGAAACCGCCGCCGTCCTCGTCGAGGACAGCCACGTGTGCGCGCACTGCAAGGGCGCGCTACTGGTGGTCTACGAGGCCCGGCCGGGCGAGCCCAAAGAACCGGCCCCCGTCGCCTGTCCGCACTGCTGGCGGGTCAGCCAGGCGCCGGTCGGCGCCTGGGCCGCCGCCGGCGGCGACTACCGCTGCGAGAAGGCGCCGAGCTAGAACGTCTCCTTCGTCACGAAACTGCCGCCCCAGATCGCCTGCGCGTCCCAGCGCTCGAACGCCTGGGCGAAGGTCTCCATGTCCCTTCGCGTGACCGCGCCGACCGGCGTCACGAAGTACACGACCGTGACCCGGATCGGCTCCTCCGCGCGCGCACCGCGGAAGCCGGAGCCGGTGTTGTAGGGTCCCTCGGGCTCGCCGTGGCCGATCGCGACGCGCGCGAGGCCGGCCTTCGCCCTCTCCTCCGCGATGGCCGGCGGCGCCGCCGTTGGCGCGGGCGCCGACATCGTCATCGGCGCCTGGCCGGGCAGGCCGGCCGCGACGCCGCCCGACACGCCGGCGCCGACCGCGTCGGCGCTCATCGACTGCACGCGCTGCCACGGCGGCGTGCCCATGTTGGACGGGCGCACGCCCCGAGCGTCGCGGCGCAGCGGGACCTGGATCAGGTAGTAGCGCTGCACGTCGACGTCCATGCCCTGGGCCTTCAGCTCGCGCTCGAGCTTGAGCAGGTCCCGACGATCCTCGGCGCGGCTCGCCGTGAACGGCGCGCGCTGCCCGTCCACGTTCGCGAAGAGCAGCTGGTGCTGGCCGGGCCCCACGATCGCCTCGTGGCTGCCCTCGATCACGTCCGTGATCACGAAGTTCGTCGACCCGTAGGGGAAGATGCTGAACGTGAACGCCGCCCGCGGCGGCACGCCCTCGGGCCAGGCGCCGCGCATCCGCCGCGAGGGCACCGGCACGATCGCGAACTGGTTCGACACGATCACGTTGCGGTCGCGGCTGGCGCTTGCCAGCCCCAGCTCGGAGAGCCGCTGCGCCAGCGTCTTCTCCAGCGTGCGGCCGCCGCTGGAGAGGTGGACCTTGATCGCCGAGGACGGGACGACGAGCACCTGGTCCCGGAAGGTGCTGTCGCGGCGGACCGAGAGCGCGAGGCGGGCGCTCGCGGGGTCCTCCTCGTCCTGGCGCACCCAGATGCCGACGTCGCTGATCCGGTCGCCCCAGGCGCTGCCCTGGTAGCGGCCGATGTCCTCCCAGCTGATCTTCACGGGGAAAAAGCCCCTCTGGCGGACGAGGCCCATGAACGACGAGTCGTTCCACAGGCCCACGGTCTCGTCGAAGTAGCGCGCCCAGGCGGGAGGCGGCTCGAGCGGGACCGGCAGAGGCCGTGGCTCGAGGCGCGCCCGCTCGTGCAGGTCGCGCAGCGCCGCCACGACGTTGTGCACCGTGTTCGAGCCCTGCGAGGTGTCGAGCCCGAGCCGGCTCGCGATCTCGACGGCGGCGAAGTCGACCTTGCTGTCGCCGATGCCGTGCGCGCGCGCCTCTTCCAGGGCCAGCCGCACGTCCTTCCGTATGGCGGCGGCCTCGGCCGCGTCGATGCGGATGCCCTGGCGCCCGAAGGCGGCCACCACCTCGGCATCGGCCGGCGGCGTTCCCGCCCGCGTGTCCGCCGTGGCCGCCAGCACCGCCACCAGGCCCACCAGGATCCCGACCACGGACACACCGCGCATCAACCACCTCCCGCGCCGAACCAGCCTCGCGGGGGTTACACCCCGCGCCCGCCGCCCATTCCCGGGCACGTCTCCTGCGTCAGTCGACCTGCACGCGCCAGAGGTCCTCGCCCGAGAGCTTGACGCGCATCGCGCGTCCGTCGACGACGTCGGCGAAGCGGATCCACTCCGGGCTGTGCTCCTCGTCGCGCAGGTGGAACAGCCCGCCCTCGCCCGGCTCGAGCGGGACGACGCCGTCGAGCAGCAGCCGCCCCTTGCGCCGCACGACGCGCAGGCTGCCGACCCACGGGTTCTCGTTGCGGTAGTGGCCGAGGTAGGCGTCCCACTCCTTCGGGGTCTCGAAGCGCGTGGGTCCCGTGTAGCGTGCGTTCGCGTACCAGTCGCCGCCCCAGCCCAGCTCCACGACGGCGCTGCCCGGGTCTTTCGCGTCGGCGCGGCCGAAGACGAAGAGGAAGCAGGCGAGGTCGGGGTGGCGCGCCACGAAGGCGTCGGCCGGCCCCGTCGCGTTCTCGAGCGGCACCTTCCTCCCCTCGTGCCAGACGAAGAGCGAGGCGCCCTCGGCGGCCAGCTCGAGCACGCGCCCGTCGGCCGCGCGGTAGGAGCCGGCGTACCCGGCTGCGTTCTCGACCCGTGCCGGCGAGGGGATCGCCGGCGCGGGCGGCAGCGGCCGGCCGCCGCGTCGCGCGCGGGCGAGCGCCAGGGCGTGCTGCGCCACGGGGTTCGGCCGGTAGCCCTGCATCGCGTTGACCGAGGCGAAGACGCCCGTGCCCTCGTCGAGGTCGACCTGCAGGGCGGAGGCGAAGGAGACCATGCCCCCCGTGTGGCGCAGGATCGTGTGGCCGTCGAGCGTGTCGACCGCGATCCCGTAGCCGTAGGCGGCCGTCTCGCCGAACTCCGCGGCCTTCACGTGCGGCCGTGAGAAGAGAGCGAAGGCCTCCTCCGACACCAGGCGGCCCCGCGGGCCGCGGCCGCGGTTCGCCAGCAGCTGCGCGTAGCGGCCCATGTCGCCCGCCGTGGCCGCGATGCAGCCGGCGGCGTCCGTGCTGACGATGGCGGGGGCCTCGGCCAGGCGGCCGCTGCGCGGGTAGGGGCGGTCGTTCTGGAAGGCGGCGTAGCTCTTCACCATCCGCCCGCGCGCGGCGAGGGTGATCGCCGGCTGGCTCTGCGTCATGCCGAGCGGCACGAGGATGCGCGCGCGGATCGCCTCCGGCAGCGTGCGGCCGTCGATCGCCGACAGCAGGTGCCCGAGGATCGTGTAGCCCGTGTTGCAGTAGTGGAAGTGCGCCCCCGGGGCGTGGGCAGCGCGGTGCGCGGACGCCGGGTCGGACAGGAAGACCGGCGGGATCCCGGGCAGCCCAGCGCTGTGCGTCAGCAGGTGGTGGGTCGTGATCGGCGCGAAGGCCGACTCGATTCGCAGCCAGGGCAGGTAGTCGCGCACGGGGCGCTCGAGGTCGAGCCGGCCCTCGTCCCGCAGTTGCAGCAGGCACAGGGCCACGAACGACTTGGTGATCGAGCCGATGTGGACGAGCGTCGAGGCGTCGAGCGCCGCCCGCCGCTCGAGATCGCCGAGGCCGTAGCCGGCGACCCGCCGCACGCCCTCGCGGTCGGCCAGGGCGAGCACCAGGCCCGGGGCGTTCATCTCGCGCAGGTAGGTCTCGACGAAGGCGTCGAGCGGCGCCGCCAGGCCCGCCCAGGCGCCCGTGGCGGGCTCGGCGCGCCCATCCCGCACGAAGAAGGGAGCGGCGGCGCCGGCGACCGCGGTGCGCGCGCCCAGGGCCAGGACCCGCCGACGAGCGCTGGAGAAGAGCATGGCGCACGCTACGCCGCCGCGCGCTCACAGGTCAAGGCGCAGCGGCGACGGGGGAGTGAGCCGGATCACCGGCGGCCGGTGATCCGCGACACGCACCTCGCCGCGCGCGCAGCGTCTAGCCTCGCGTGAGTCTCGCGGTCCCGAGTCGTCGTGACGCCCGCGGGGCCAGGCCGAGCCTGGTTCGCGAGGGCGAGCAACTGGAGACGCCGCGCGGCGTGTCCTGGCAGTTCGTCGCCTCGTTCGCGAGCGAGGCGGACGCGAGCGACCTGCTGCTGCGGCTGCTCGCGCAGGCGGCGGGCCCGGCAGACGAGCCGCCGGGGCACGGCTAGGACTCGAGGGCCTCGCGCACGCGGCGCAGGAGGGTCGCGCGGTCGAACGGCTTCTCGAGCAGCGCGACGCTCGTCCCCGCGACCCCGCTGCGCCCGAGCACCTCCGCCGTGTACCCGGACATGAAC
The DNA here is from genome assembly GCA_044229815.1 of Vicinamibacteria bacterium. Lineage (GTDB taxonomy): Bacteria > Acidobacteriota > Vicinamibacteria > Fen-336 > Fen-336 > DATBSL01. The sequence continues at coordinate 10,016 of JBGASI010000058.1, forward strand.
AGCGCTCTCAGCCCAGGCCGCGAGACGAGCAGGCGTTCCACCAGCTCGCGGCCGCTCATTCCCGGCATGATCACGTCCGTCAGCAGCAGATCGATCGGCCCCGGGCGGGCCTCGGCCAGGGCGAGCGCCTCGCGGCCGTCGCGGGCGGAGAGCACCGTGTGTCCGGCGTCGTCGAGCATCTCGCCGATCAGCTCGCGCAGGCTGTCCTGGTCCTCGACCACCAGGATCGTCTCCGCTCCTCCCGCGCGCGGCGCGTCGGGCCGCGGGACGGCCGAGGGCGCGTCCGCGTCCGTGGCCAGCCGCGGCAGGCTGATGAGCAGCGACGTGCCCCGTCCCGGTTGCGAGCGGATCCAGATGAAGCCGCCGCTCTGGCTCACGATGCCGTAGACGGTCGACAGCCCCAGCCCGGTCCCCTCGCCCTCCGGCTTGGTGGTGAAGAACGGCTCGAACGCGTGGCTGAGGACCGTCTCGTCCATCCCGACGCCCGTGTCCGAGACGCGCAGCTGCACGTAGCGGCCCGGGGGCATCGGCGGGTGGGCCGCCGCCAGCGTGGCGTCGGCGTCGAGGTTCCCGGTCTCGACCGTCAGCACGCCGCCCTGCGGCATCGCGTCGCGCGCGTTCACGGCGAGGTTCACGAGCACCTGGGCGATCTGGCCGGGGTCCACCTCGACCCGGCCGAGCTCGGGTGCGAGCGCGATCGCCAGCTCGACGTCCTCGCCGATCAGGCGCTGCAGCATGCTCGCCGTCTCGCCGACGACCTGGTTGAGGTCCACCACCCGGGGCTGGAGCACCTGCCGGCGCGAGAAGGCCAGCAGCTGCCGGGTCAGGCTCGCCCCGCGCGTCGCGGCGGCGAGGATCTCGTCCAGCCGGCCCCGCAGCGCGTGCGGCTCGGGCAGCGCGCGCAGGGCGAGCTCCGCGTGGCCGTGGATGACGCCGAGCAGGTTGTTGAAGTCGTGGGCCACGCCGCCGGCCAGCCGGCCGACGGCCTGGAGCTTCTGGGACTGCAGCAGCTGTTCGCGGGCCTCCGCCAGGGCCTGCTCCGCCTGCCTGCGCTCCGTGATGTCCTGGACCATGCCGACGTGGTAGAGCGGCTGGCCCCGCTCGTCGCGCACGCAGCCGACCGAGATGTGGACGTGGATCGTGGATCCGTCCTTGCGCTGGTAGCGCTTCTCGCAGGAGTAGCGGTCGAGCCGTCCGGCGAGCAGGCCCCGGTGGTCGGCCTCCTCGAGGCCGCGGTCCTCCGGGTGGGTGAGGTCCCGGAAGGAACGGCCGAGCAACTCCTCGCGCGAGTAGCCCAGCATCTCGCACAGCCGGTCGTTGGCCTGCAGCACGGTCTGGTCGAGCGCGGCGATCGCCATGCCGATCAGGCCAAGGTCGTAGAAGCTGCGGAAGCGCTGCTCGCTCTCGCGCAGCGCGCGCTCGGCCCGGTAGCGCCAGCTCACGTCGACGTAGGCGACGGCCACGCCGTGGTCCGCGAGCGGGATGGGCGCGGCCGTCACCGTGAGCCAGGTGACGGCGCCGCCCTCGCCCAGGAGGCCCATCGCCACGTTCTCGACCGGGCGGCGCTCGCGCAGCGCCCGCGCCGGGGCGAACTCGTCCGCCGCCATGGCCGTCCCGTCGGGCCGCACGACGCGCACGAGCAGGCCGGCCAGGCCGGTCTCGATCTGCTTCTCGGTCGACATCCCGAGGATCCGCTCCGCCAGCCGGTTGGACTCGAGCACCCGTCCCTGCGGGTCGGTCACCGTGACGGCGACTGGCAGCGCGTCGAAGAGCGCCCGGTAGCGGGCCTCCGACACCCGCAGCTTCTGCTCGGCAGCCAGCTTTTCGGAGACGTCACGCGAGATGCCGAACAGCTCCAGGTGCCCGGTCTCTTCGTTGCGCACCACCCGCGTCGAGACCTCGGTCCAGACGATCGTGCCGTCGCGCCGCGGCTGCGGGACCCGATCGGCGACGCCCCCGGTCGGCGCGCCCGGCGCCTGCTTGGCGACCGCCTCGATCGTCTGCAGGATGCCGTCCAGGGCCTCCGGAGCGATCGTCGCCTCGATCGGCCCCGCCATCACCTCCTCGGCGGTGTAGCCGCGCAGCTTCTCGATCGACGGGCTGACGTAGCGGAAACGGCGCGTCTGGAGGTCCAGCACCCAGATCACGTCGTTCGCGTTCTCGGCCAGGAGCCTGTAGAGGGTTTGCTGCTCGCCGAGCCGCCGCTGGCTGTGGCGTGCGTACAACAGCAGGCCGACTGCCAGCGCCGTGAAGAGGAGATTCGCGGCGAGCAGCCACCAGGTCGCGGCCGATCGTTGGTCGTCGAGCGTGCCCTCCGCGGGCCGGCTCAGCACCCTCAGCTGCAGGCCGTCGACGGTGATGCGGCCGGCGTGGAAGAGGCCGTGCGGCGGGTCCGGCTCCGTCGCGGGAACGAGGCGCCCGGTCGACGAGTGGAGCAGCCGTGCGCGTCCCGAGGGTTGCGCCAGGAAGTAGTCGCGCTCCTGCCGGGTCCCGCGTTCCACGTCCAGAGCGCGCTCGGCGAGGAGCCCGAAGTCCACCTCGCCCGCCGCGAATCCGGTCAGCGCCGCGCGTCGCTCTTCGAGCGATCCCGGCGGCCCGCCCCGGAACCCCGGTGCGAGGACCAGCAGGGTCGGCGCCTCCGGGTCCGCGACGGCGACCGGGACGGCCTCGTCGCGCGCGCGCGCGAGTGCCGCGGCCAGCCCGGGCGTGCGGGAGAGCCGCTCGGCGAGGTGCGAGCCCGGGGCCGGATGGAACGAGCGGACGAACGTCGGCTTCAACTTGCTGGCGCCGCCCGGGAGCCAGGCGAGCTCGGTCAGGCCCGGGCTGAGGCGGTCGCCACCCGGCAGGACACGGGTGAAGGCCAGGAACTCCGCCTCCGTGACCCGCTCGGAGGCGCCGAACAGCCGCGCCAGCGAGCCCACGTCGGTCTGTACGCGCTCGAGGGCGGTGCTCACGCCGGCACGGTCGGCCTCGGCATCG
>JBGASI010000059.1:0-13684 GCA_044229815.1 Vicinamibacteria bacterium
GCGGCGGTGCGCGAGCGCTGCCTGCGCGTGTGGGCGGCGGGCGCCGGCGCGATGGTGCACGCCTGGGACCCCGAGCTGCTGGTCCTCGGCGGGGGCGTGATGCGGCGGGCGGGCGAGGTGCTGCCGGCGATCGAGGCGCACGTCCGCGCGCACGCGTGGACGCCGTGGGGCAAGGTGGCCGTGCGGGCGGCCGCGCTCGGCGAGCGCGCGGCGCTGCTCGGCGCCCTGCCGCTGCTGCGGCGCGGCGGGGTGGAGAGGTCATGAAGCGGCGCAGCAACTACGACAAGCGGCCGTTCACGCCGGTGGGGCCGGCCTCGGCCTGCGATCGCGGCTGGCCGGCGATCCTGGCACGCCTGCGCGGGCAGGGGCCGCGCGAGCGGTGCGTGCTGGTGGTGGAGTGCTACCCCGGCGTCGACGTCGACGGGGTGCTGCGCACCCTCGTCGAGGGGCTGGCGCCCGCGCTCGTCGTCGACGCCCGGCAGACCCTGCTGGACCACTCGAAGATCGAGCGGATGTGCGCGCCGTTCCTCGGCGAGGACCCCGTGTTCGGCCGCTGCAACGGCCTGACGCTGGCCGAGTTCCAGGACCCCGGCCGCCGGGCCGTGCTGAAGGGGCGCATCGAGGCCCGCAGCGAGGGCCTGGTGGTCGTGGTCGGCCCGGGCGCCAGCCTGCTCGCGGACGCCGACGTCCTCGTCTACGCGGACCTCGCCCGCTGGGAGATCCAGGCCCGCCAGCGCCGGCACGAGGTCGACAGCCTCGGCGTCCACGACCGCAGCGAGCGGCCGGCGCGCCTGTACAAGCGCGGCTTCTTCGTCGACTGGCGCGCCGCCGACCGGCGCAAGCGCGAGCTGCTCGAGCGCATCGACTGGCTGCTCGACACCAACGACAGGGCGGAGCCGCGGCTCGTCTCGGGCGACGACTTCCGCCGCGGCCTCGCGCTGACGGTGGCCCGGCCGTTCCGCGTCGTGCCCTTCTTCGACCCCGGCCCCTGGGGCGGGCAGTGGATGCGCGAGGTCTGCGACCTGCCGGGCGAGGCCCCGAACTACGCCTGGTGCTTCGACTGCGTGCCGGAGGAGAACTCCCTGCTGCTCGGCTTCGGGGAGGCGCGCGTCGAGGTGCCGGCGCTCGACCTCGTGTTCCGCCACCCGCGGGCGCTGCTCGGCGAGGCCGTCCACGCCCGCTTCGGCGACGAGTTCCCGATCCGCTTCGACTTCCTCGACACGATGGGAGGCGGCAACCTCTCGCTGCAGGTGCACCCGCTGACGGAGTACATCCAGGACCGCTTCGGGATGCACTACACGCAGGACGAGAGCTACTACCTGCTCGACGCCGAGGAGGGCGCCTGCGTCTACCTCGGCCTGAAGCAGGGTGTCGACCGCCAGGCGATGCTCGCCGACCTGCGCCGGGCGCAGCAGGGGGGCTTCCGCTTCCCGGACGAGCGCTACGTGAACCGCTGGCCCGCGCGCAAGCACGACCACTTCCTGATCCCCGCCGGCACCGTGCACTGCTCGGGCGGGGGCGCGATGGTGCTCGAGATCAGCGCCACGCCCTACATCTTCACGTTCAAGCTGTGGGACTGGGAGCGGCTGGGCCTCGACGGCCAGCCGCGGCCGATCCACCTCGACCACGGCGCGGCGAACATCCAGTGGGACCGCACGACCGGCTGGGTGGAGCGCGAGCTGGTGAACCGGACGGAAGCGCTGGGCTCGGGCGCGGGCTGGCGCGAGGAGCGCACGGGCCTGCACCGCCGCGAGTTCATCGAGACCCGCCGGCACTGGTTCAGCGGCCCGGTCGCGCACGACACGGACGACGGGGTCAACGTGCTCAACCTGGTGGCGGGCGAGGAGGCGATCGTCGAGAGCCCGGACGGGGCGTTCGAGCCATTCGCGGTCCACTACGCGGAGACCTTCATCGTGCCGGCCGCCGTCGGCCGCTACACGATCCGGCCGCACGGGGCGGGCGAGGGCAGCGAGTGCGCGACGGTCAAGGCCTTCGTGAGGACGCGCGCGTGAGCTTCGACCCCGGCCTCGCCGTGCGCGCGCGCCGCGCGCCCCTGGGCTTCGACTACGGCCCCGGCGTCTTCGGGCCCGCCGCCGAGCTGCGCCGGCTCGACGCGATCCGCCCCAGCCTGCGCGACCCCGGTTGCCAGGGGCCGGACCCCGTCTACGCGATCGCGATGGACGTCGGCCGCGAGGCCGACCGCGCGGAGCTCGAAGGGCGGCTGCTGCTGTTCGGCGTCGTCACCTACGCCGCCGGGCGCCTGGGCGAGGAGCCGGTGCGCAGCCAGGGCCACGTGCACCGGCGTGCGGCGCACAGCGGCTGGTCGCCGCCGGAGCTCTACGAGATCTGGAGCGGCCGCGCCGTCGTCTACATGCAGGAGCGGGCCGCCGACGACCCCGGCCGCTGCTTCGCGATCGAGGCCGCGCCGGGCGAGGTGGTGGTCGTGCCGCCGGGCTGGGCGCACGCGACCGTGAACGCTTCCGAGGGGGAGTCGATGACCTTCGGCGCCTGGTGCGACCGGGACTACGGCTTCGAGTACGACGAGGTGCGCGCCCGCGGCGGCCTCGCCTACTTCCCGCGGCTCGCGGCCGACGGCCGGCTCGAGTGGCAGGGCAACCCGCGCTACCGGGCGCCGGGGCTCGTCGCTCGGCGGGCGCGCGCCTACCCGGAGCTGGGGCTCGTGGCCGGCGAGCCGATCTACCGGACGTTCGTGCGCGACCCGGCGTCGGTGCAGTGGGTGTCGGACCCCGCCCGCAGGGCGGGGCTGTGGCCCGGGTTCGAACCCTGAGCACCGGGCTGGAGGAGCCATGAGAGCCAAGCTGGTCGCCGTCCTGCTGCTCGTCGCCGCGCCGGCGCTCGCCGGGCGCACCACGGTGCCGCTCAACGGCACCTGGCAGATCGCCGACAGCGTCGCGCCCGAGCCCGCGCCCAAGGTGTTCCGGGCGAGCGTCGCCGTGCCCGGTCTCGTCCACAACGCGACCCCGCCGTTCCCGGACGTCGACGCCTTCGACAGCCGCGAGCTCGTCAACAACAAGATCGCCCAGAAGCTGCTGCCCGAGTCGGCCCGCGTCGCCGCGCCCGGCGTCTCGCGGCAGAAGCGGAACTACTTCTGGTACCGGCGGACCTTCGCGGCGCCCTCGCGCCGGGCCGTCGCGACGCTGCGCGTGAACAAGGCGCAGTTCGGCACGGCGGTCTGGTTGAACGGCCGCAAGCTGGGCGAGTACCCGGGCTGCTTCTCGGCCGGGGTCTTCGACCTGACGCCGGCCATCGCGTGGCAGGCCGAGAACGTGCTGCTCGTGCGGATCGGGGCCCACCCGGGCGTGCTGCCGGCGAACTACCCGGCCGGCACCGACTTCGAGAAGCTGAAGTGGACGCCCGGCATCTACGACGAGGTGTCCCTGCTGCTGGCCGACAGCCCGGTGATCGACAGCGTGCAGGTGGCGCCGCGGATCGCCTCCTCCGAGATCCTCGTCGAGACGAAGCTGCGCAACCCGGGCCCGACGCCCGTCAGCTTCGAGCTGACGCAGGCGGTGCGGGCGTGGAAGGGCAGCCAGCCGGCGGGCTCGCTGCCTCCGCAGGCGCTGACGCTCGCGCCCGGCGAGGCGAGGGCCGTGCGCCAGACGCTGCGCGTCGCCGACGCGCACCTGTGGTCGCCCGAGGACCCGTTCCTGTACGTCCTCGACACGGCGACGGGCGGGGACTCGGCGAGCAGCCGCTTCGGCATGCGCGAGTTCCGCTACGACACGCCGACCCGGCGGGCGTATCTCAACGGCCGGCCCTACTTCGTGCGCGGCTCGAACATCACGCTGCACCGCTTCTTCGAGGACCCGGAGTCGGGCACGCTGCCGTGGGACGAGGCCTGGGTGCGCAAGCTGCTCGTCGACCTGCCGAAGCAGCTGCACTGGAACGCGTTCCGCTTCTGCATCGGGCCGGTGCCGGACAAGTGGCTCGAGATCGCCGACGAGGCCGGCCTGCTGATCCAGAACGAGTTCTTCGTCTGGACCGGCGAGCCCAGCTGGTCGCAGTGGCCGGACCGCAGCTACGACGTGCCGGAGATGATCCGCCAGTACGGGGACTGGATGCGCGACAACTGGAACCACCCGAGCCTCGCGGTGTGGGACGCGAACAACGAGACGAAGGACCCGGTGTTCGGGGACAGGATCATCCCGGCGGTGCGGCCGCTGGACCTCTCGAACCGCAACTGGGAGAACAGCTACAACCAGCCGGCCGGCCCGGACGACCCGGTCGAGGACCACCCGTACCTGATGTACGGCGAGGCCATGGGAGGCGAGCCGTTCCGGATGAGCGACCTCGAGCAGCGGCCGGCCGGCCCGAAGCAGGCGCCGATGGCGGCGCACGCGGCGATCGTCAACGAGTACGGCTGGCTTTGGCTGCGCCGCGACGGCGAGCCGACGCTGCTCACCGAGAAGCTGTACCCGAAGCTGCTCGGCCCGGCCTCGACGAAGCAGGAGCGCCTCGAGACGAACGCCTACCTGCTCGCCGGCAAGACCGAGTACTGGCGCGCCCACCGCAACTACGCGGGCATCCTGCACTTCGTCTACCTGACGTGCAGCTACCCGGGCGTCTTCACCGCCGACCACTTCGAGGACGTCAAGGCGCTGAAGCTCAGCCCCTGGTTCGCCGACTACATGGGCGAGGCGATGAAGCCGCTCGGCGTCTACCTCAGCTTCTTCCAGCCGCAGCTGCCGGCGGGGAAGTCCCGCTCCTACCGCGTGATGATGGTGAACGACCTCTACGCGACGGAGCGGGGAGAGCTGCGCCTGACGTTCGAGACCGAGGACGGCCGCGAGCTGGCGCGCGCCTCAGCCCCGTTCGAGCTCCTGCCGCTCGGCACGCTGAGCCTCGACCTCGACCTCGTGGCGCCCGCCGCGCCGGGCCGCTGCCTGCTCAAGGCCACGGCGATCACCCAGGGCGGCGGGACGACGCTCAGCCGAAGGAAGGTCGCGATCGTCGCGCCGTGAAGCGTTGACGCCGCCGGCGCGTGGCGGCGAGAATCGAGCCGGCGCATGAAGTACCTGACGACCCTCGAGGTCGCGCGCGAGCTCAACGTCACCAAGCAGACGCTGCTCAACTGGCTCTATGCGAAGAAGGTGCCCGAGCCACCGCGCAACCGCAACGGCCACCGCTTGTGGAGCCTGGCGCGCCTGTCGCTGGTGCGCCAGCTGATCCGCGAGGGCCGCCTGCACCGCCGCACGGTGATGCACCGCGAGGCCACGGACGACCCGGTGGTGGTGTCCGAGCTGGCGGGCGAGGTGAGCCAGTTCCTGCGCGATGCCGAGGTGCCGCTGTCGCGCTTCGTGCGCGAGCTGCAGCGGGTCCACCGCGCGAAGCCCGCGCGCCGGGCTCGCCGCTAGCGGCGGCCTGTGACGCGGGACACGGGCGAACGGCCGGCCCGGGCCGTAAGGCCTCGCGTGCTACGCTGCGATGCCGGGCGCTCCCGAGCGCCCGGGAGGAGAGAAAGAAGACAATGACGACATCGCGCCTGATCGTGGCGGCGGCCTGCGCCGCCGGCCTCTCGAGCGTGCCCGCCCTGGCCGAGGACCTGACGATCCTCTACAAGACCACCGGCCCGAGCGGCGCCGGCAGCTCGACCGCCTACTACTCGTCCGAGAAGATGCGCACGGCCGACGCCGAGCGCGAGACGATCGTCGAGTACGGCCCGGGCCGCATCGTCTCGATCGACCACAAGAAGAAGGAGTACTCCGAGATCACCCTGGCGGAGATGGAGGCGGCGATGAAGGCCGCCTCGGCCAAGATGGAGCAGGCCAACGCCCAGATGCAGCAGCAGATGGCGAACATGCCCCCCGCGCTGCGCGAGAAGATGGAGTCGATGATGGGCGGCGGGGCCTCGGGCGTGGTGGTGACGAAGGGCCCTCTGCGCAAGGTGGCCGGCTACGACTGCCAGGACTACGACGTGAAGATGGGCACGATGATGGAGATGCACCTGTGCGCCTCGTCGGCCATCGCGCCCCCCGCGCCGAACGTCGACCCGCGCACGTACGCGTCGGTGGCCGGACCGGCCGCTGCCTTCGCCGGCAACCCGATGTTCAAGGGCTTCGCGAAGCTCGGCGAGGAGATGAAGAAGATCCAGGGCTTCGTGCTGGCCGAGGCCTCGAACGTGAAGATGATGGGCCGGACGATCGACTCGACCAAGGAAGCCACCGAGGTGAAGCGCGGCGCGATCCCGGCCTCGGCCTTCGACGTGGCGACGATCGCCAAGGGCTACAAGAAGGTCGACAACCCCATGCTGAAGATGGGGAAGTAGAGGCCCCGTGCGCGCGCTCGTCGACACCGCCTGGCTCGCAGGGGAGCTGCAGTCGTCCTCCGCGTCGGCCACGCTGCGCGTCGCCGACGTGCGCTGGTACCTCGATCCCGCCCGGATCGGCCGTGACGCGTTCCGGGCGGGGCACCTCCCGGGGGCGGTGTTCGTCGACCTGGAGCGCGAGCTGGCGGCGCCGGGCGCCGGACGCGGCCTGCCGCCCGGGCGCCACCCCTGGCCGTCCGAGGAGCTGTTCGCGGGGGCGATGAGCCGGGCGGGCATCGGCCCTGGCGTGCGCGTCGTGGCCTACGACGACGCCTCGGGCTCGGTGGCGGCGCGGCTGTGGTACCTGCTCCGCGCGCACGGCCACGCGGAGGTGGCGGTGCTCGACGGGGGGCTGCCGAAGTGGCACTGCGAGGGGCGGCCGCTGTCCACGGCCGAGACGCAGGCGCCGCCGGCCGTCTTCGCCGGCCGCCTGCGGCCGGGCTTCGTGGTCGACAAGGCCGAGATGATCGCGACGCAGCGCCGCCGGCTGGTGCTCGATGCGCGCGTCGGCCCGCGCTACCGGGGGGAGACGGAACCGATCGACCCGCGGCCGGGTCACGTGCCCGGCGCCACGAACGCGCCCTGGACCGACAACCTGACGCCCGACGCGCTGCCGGTGTTCCGGCCGCCGGAGGAGCTGCGGGCGCTCTACGAGGCGCTCGGCGCGGCACGCGAGGAGCCGGTCGTCTACTGCGGCTCCGGCGTCACCGCCTGCCACGATCTGCTGGCCCTCGAGCTCGCCGGGCTGCGCGGGCGGCTCTACGCGGGCTCCTGGAGCGAGTGGTCCTCCGACCCCTCGCTGCCCGCCGCGACCGGCGAGGAGCCGTAGCGCCCTGCCGGCCCCCGGCTATCCGGGAAGCGGCGGCCGGCGCAGGACGTAGCCCCCCGCTCGCTCGCCGTGCGGGGCGAAGTCGCACGCGACGAGGCCCCGCTGGAAGGCCTCCTGGAAGGCCTCGCGCACGGCCAGCTGCCACTCGCGCGCGAGCCCCGCGTCGGCGGCGCACAGGACGTCCCAGTCGCCGGGGATCTCGAGCCGCAGGGCGTCGGCCGAGCTCGTCCGGCCCGCGGGACGCGGCAGCGCGTCGCCCGGCCCGGGCAGCGCCTCGAGCAGGAGAGCGGTCCCCTCCGGATCCACGGCCTGCCCCGCGACCTCCCCGGCCGACGAGGGAATGGCCGCGCGACGCGCGACCCGCGCAGACTCGAGGTCCCAGCGCGCGAGCAGCCGGTCGGTGGGCAGCCCGTGGTGCAGCGCCGAGCTGGTCGTGCCGTAGAAGTCGGGCAGGAACTCGGCGCAGGTGGCGCCGAGGTGGCGCAGGTTGAGCCGCGCGTTGCGGGCCCGCAGCGGGTCGAAGGTCCACGTGACGAGGCGCAGGCCGAGCGCGAGCGCGTGCCGCCGCTGCGCCCACTTGAGCCGCAGCCCGAGCCCGCGGGCGCGCGCGCCCGGCCGCACCGCGAGCATGTCGGAGTGCAGGTGCGGCTCGCCGCCGCGCAGCGCCGCGAACGCGTAGCAGAAGCCGTCCAGGGCGCCGTCGGCGCCCTCCGCGACGAGCAGCAGGCCGCCCGCGTGGACGGTGGCCGCCAGCTGGACGGCGGAGGTGACCTCGAGGTCCGCCAGGCCCCAGACCTCGCGCTGCAGCGCGACGCAGGCCTCGAGGTCCTCGTGGCCTCGCGCGGCACGAATCGGCTTCTCCGGCGGCATGGGCGCGGCCAGTCTAAGCTAGAATCCCGCGGCCCAGCGATGGCGAGGAGAAAGGCCGGAGCGCGTGCGTCGTCCCTGTTCGAGCGCCTGCGGCGCGCGATCGGCCTCGTGCTCTCGCGCGAGGTGATGGTCCTCACGAACGCGATCGCCTTCAACTTCCTGCTCTGCCTTTTCCCGCTGCTGCTGGTGCTGGTCGCGGTCTCGCAGCGGCTCGCGCCCGGCGGCGGGGCCTCGACCGGCGTGCGGCTGCTGCTCGCGGAGCTGATCCCGTTCGGCGCCGACACGATGGCCGTCTCGCTGCGGCAGATGACGCGGCTGGCGCGCGGGCTCGAGCTGTTGTCCGTCGGCCTCGTGGTCTGGGGCTCGTCCGGGATCTTCATGCCCGTGGAGATGGTGCTCAACCGCGTCTGGGGCGGCCGCCAGGAGCGGGCCTTCTGGAAGAGCCGGCTGCTCGCGTTCTTCATGACGACCGCCGGCGCCGCGCTGGCGCTGCTCTCGGTCGTGCTCACCGTCACGGCGCGCAGCTACGGCCGCGGCTGGCCGGCGCTGACCGCGCTCGCCGTGAAGGGCGCCGCGCTGCTGCTGACCTGGACGCTGTTCCTGCTCGTCTACCGCGTCACGCCGAGCGCGCCGGTCGACCTGCGCACCGCCTCGCGGGCGGCGCTGTGGGCCGCCGCGCTGTGGGAGGCCTCGAAGTACGTGTTCGTCTGGAACCTCGAGCGGACGCAGCTCGCCACCCTGTACGGCCCGCTCACCTTCGCGGTCTCGCTCGTGCTGTGGGCCTACGTCTCGAGCCTGCTGCTGGTCTTCGGGGCCGCGGTCACGCCGGCGGGCCGCCGCGCCGGCGCCGGCTAGGCCGGGCCCGAGGCCATCTGCTCGAGGCGGTCGAGCTGCTGCCGGTGGCCGAGGGTGATCAAGAGGTCCCCGGCCGCCAGCGGCGATTCCGGGGCCGGGTTGAAGACCATCTTGGCGCCCGGCTTCTTGATCGCGACGATGATGATCCCGAGCTCGCTGCGGATCGGGCTCGCCTTGAGCGTGCAGCCGACGAGCGGGCTGCCGGGGCGCACCGTCACCTCCTCGATCTGCAGCTCGAGGTGGGCGCTGCGCGTGGCGAGCTCGATGAAGTCCATGGCGTTGGGCCGCAGCACGGCCTGGGCCACGCGGTGGCCGCCGATGCTGTAGGGCGAGACCACGCGGCTCGCGCCGGCGCGCAGCAGCTTGAGCTCGGCGCCCTCGCCCTCGGCCCGCGCCACGATCAGCAGCTTCTCGCTGATCAGCCGCGCGCTGAGCGTGATGAACAGGTTGTCGGCGTCCGAGGCGGCGGCGGTGACGAGCGCCCGCGCGCGGTCGACGCCGGCCTGGCGCAGCACGTCGTCGGCCGTCGCGTCGCCGACCAGCGGGATCCCGCCCCGCAGCGCGAAGCCCTCGAGCAGCCGCGGGTCGCGGTCGATCACCACGAACTCGAGGCCTCCCGCCGAGAACTCCTCGGCCACCAGCCGTCCCATCCGGCCGAAGCCGCAGACGACCAGGTGGCCGTTCAGCTTCTCGAGCCGATTCTCCATGCGCTGCCTCCCGAGCACGGTGCGGATCTCGCCCGTGACCACGGCCCTGATGAACCCGGCGGCGGCGTAGAAGGCGGTGAAGACGCCGCCGAGCGCGAGCGCCATCGTGAACAGGCGCCCGGCCGGGCCCAGCGGCCGCACCTCCTGGAAGCCGACGGTGGTGATCGTGATGACGGTCATGTAGAGCGCGTCCCCGGCGCTCCAGCCCTCGACGAGCTGGTAGCCGAGCGTGCCCACCAGCAGCAGCGCCACCACGACCAGCAGCGGCAGCAGCAGGCGGTGGACGCGGGGACGCGCCACGCTCGCCCTCCTAGAGGCCCAGCTCGTCCGCGATCGGCAGCAGGGCGGCGATCACGAACGCGACGTGCTCCGCGAGCGGCCGACCCAGGGCCTCGGCCCCGCCCTCGATGCAGGCGCGGTCCACCGAGCGCGCGAAGGCCTTGTCCTTGAGCTTCTTCAGCACCGAGTCGACCGGCAGGTCGGCCAGTTGCTTCGAGGGCCGCACCTTGACGCAGGCCCCGATGAAGCCGACCAGCTCGTCGCAGGCGTAGAGCGCCTTCTTCATCGGCGTGTCGCGCGGGATGCCCATGTAGTCGGCGTGGGAGCCGATCGCGCTCGTGATCTCCTCGGGCCAGCCGCGCTCGCGCAGCACCCGGCAACCGACGTGCAGGTGCGTGTCCTCGGTCGGGTTCTGCTCGTAGTCGAAGTCGTGCAGCAGGCCGACGATGCCCCACTTCTCGAGCTCGGCCGGGTCGAGGATGCCCGCGCGCAGGGCGCAGGCCCTCATCGCCTGCTCGACCCCGCGCGCGTGGCGGCGCAGGGCCTCCGACTGCGTGAACTCGAAGAGCAGGGCCTGCGCGTCCGCGCGCGCGTGGGGCATCAGGACCTCGGGTAGTGCGCGTCGATCCAGAGGCGCAGCTCGGCCTCGACCTGCTCGGCCTCGACGCCGCTCAGCGCGTGCACCGGGGCGCGCTCCTGGCCGGCCGCCAGGTCGTAGACGACGGCGCGCACGCCGTCGGCCTCGAGGTACAGGTAGGCCTGCAGGTCGTGGCCGGCGCGGTGGAACTTGAGCAGGCGGCCGGTCTTCATCGGCCGCAATGATAGCGCCGGCTAGAAGCCGCCGGGGGCCTCGAAGAAGAAACCGCGCCCGGCGGAGGCGGCGGCCGGCTTCGTGATGGCGTCGAAGAAGGCCCGGGCGATCAGGCGGTAGCCGGCGTCGTTCGGGTGCTTGTCGTCGGCGAAGAGCGGCGGCAGGCTGGACTGCTTGAGGAACTCGCCGTGCACCTCGGCCACCGGCACGCCCTCCTGCTTCGCCATTGCTCGCACGAGGTCGTTCATGCGCTTCACCCAGTCGTTGCGCTCCTCGGGGTTGCGGTCCACGTAGGCCGGGTTGACCGGCGGGATCGTGCCCAGGATCGGGAAGGCGCCGCCGCTGCGCGTGTCCTGCACCATCGAGCGCAGCGCCTCCACGGTGTAGCAGGGGAAGTCGCTGCGGCACTCCGCCTCGTTCCAGTCGTTCGTGCCGTAGAGGATGAGGGCGTAGGCGGGCCGATAGCTGGCGAGGCTGCCGGGGATGCGCGCCTGGCCCTTGACGCTCTTCGAGCCCGGCAGGCCGTCGTTCACCATGTCCGCGCGGCCCCAGTACGCGCGCAGGTCGGCCGAGAGGTAGTCGCGGTAGCCGGTGCCGTCGCTCGAGCCGTCGCCCGCCGTGATGCTGTCGCCGAAGGCCAGGTAGACGTTCGCCTTCGCGCGCGGGCCGATCGGCAGCACCGCCGGCACCGCCACGTCGCCGCTCGCCGGAACGCCGACCGACACCGCGGCCGCCGCCTTGAAGTAGGGAGGCAGGCTCGTCGCCTGCGCGGTCTGCGCGCCGTTCGGCACCGAGAGGGAGAAGCGGCCGCCCGCGACGGTGGTGGCGCTCGCCCCGCCGACGCTGACGCTGACCGCCGGCAGCCGGACCGTCTCGGCCGGGTCGAACACGCCGTTCGCGTTCTCGTCGTAGAACACGAAGCCGTTCACCACGGAGCTCGGCACCGCGGGCGTGGGTGTCCCGCCCGGGTCGGTGGGCGAACCCCCGCCGCCACAGGCCGCGGCCAGGGTGGAGAGGAGCAGGGGGCTGAGGAATCTCGACGCGCGCAACGTGGAGCGAGAATAGCAGATTGATTCCGCGACGTCTCCTCGCCTATACTCGGCTCCTCCCGTTCAGTGTCTGTCCATTCTCCGATGAGCGAAACACCCACACACGCTCGCAGCAACAGGCGCATCACGGCGCGCAAGGCCTGCCTGCTCACCGTGCGCTATCGCGCGAACGGCGACTGGCGCCCGGCGACGGCGATGGACCTCTCGCCCTACGGCTGCCGCCTGCGCGTGGGGGAGGACATCGACCGCGGCGCGCCGATCGCGGTGTCGTTCGAGGCCCCGATCCGCGACGGCTCCCAGCTGGCGCTCGTCGAGGTGCCCGGCAAGACGATCTGGGCGAGGCTCGAGGGCCTCTCGTTCCAGGTGGGCGTCCACTTCGAGGGCTCGCCGAACGGGCTCTTCGACGTGCTCTCGGTCCTTTCCTAGGGCGCGAAGCGGCGCCGGGGCGGTCCGCCGCGGCGCAGCGCGGCCAGCACGCCGCGCACGTCCTCCGGCAGCGGGCTCTCGACCGCGACCCGCTCCCCGGTGACCGGGTGGGCGAACGCCAGCCGGCTGGCGTGCAGCATCGTCCGCCCGGCGGGCGGACGCCCGTGGCCGGCGCCCGGGCCGTAGGCCGGGTCGCCCAGGATCGGCAGCCGCTCGTGCGCGAGGTGCACCCGCACCTGGTGCTGACGGCCCGTCTCGATGCGCACCTCGAGCAGGGCGGCGCCCGGCAGCCGCTCGAGCACGCGCCAGTGGCTCAGCGCGGGGCGCGCGGGCTCGTCCGGGCGGGCGACACCCTTCTTCCCCCCCTTCCACTCCTCGCGCAGGGGCACGTCGACGGTGCCGGACTCGGCGCGCGGCGAGCCGGCGACGATCGCGAGGTACACGCGCTCGATGCGGTGATCGCGGAAGCACTGGATCAGGCCCGCGCGCGCCTCGGCCGACAGCGCGAACGCCAGCGCGCCCGAGGTGTCGCGGTCGAGGCGGTGCACCCGCTCGGCGAAGCCGCCGCGCGGCTTCAGGCGCCGGGCGTAGTCCTGCACCCGACGCAGGGCCGTGTCCTCCTGCAGCCCCGGGCCGGACGGCACCGAGAGCAGGCCCGCGGGCTTGTCGACGACGAGCACGTGCTCGTCCTCGTGCAGGAGCGGCAGCGCGCAGCGGACGCGGGGCAGGGCGGGGCGATTCGGGTCGAAGACGAGCGGCGCGTCCTGCGCGACCTCGTGCCCGGCCTCGCGCACGCGCAGGCCCGCGACGCTCACCTGCCCCTTCTCGATCCGCCACGCCGAGGAACTCGACCGGGTCGTGCGCGCCGTAGTCGTCGAACACCGAGCGCCCGCTGCGCAGCCGCTCCATCTCCCGCTCGGCGAGCGCCACCCACTCGCGCGCGCGGGCCCCGTGCAGGCCCTCCGGGATCCCGTCGAACTGCGTCTGGTCGACGTCGAGCAGGTGGGCGAACTCGTGGACGCCCACGTGGTAGGCCTCGTCCGGCGTGTCGAAGCTCTCGAGCAGGGCGGGGACGGACAGGATCAGCGTGCCCCAGGGGTGCGCCTCGCCCGCGCGGTCGCTGCCGCCGAACGAGTAGTCGCGGTCGAAGTCGTCGGGGTAGAGCAGGACCTCGCTGAGCTGGCGCCACTCGTAGCCGGGCCAGCCGACGCTGAGCGTCACCGCCGAGGCGGCGACCAGCAGGCGCAGCTCGTCCTCCACCGGCACGCCGATGCCGGTGATGCGCCGCTCGGCGAGGAAGACCCGCACGGCGTCCTCGAAGCGCCCCCGCCAGTCCTGCGGCAGCCGCTCGTAGTGGTCGCAGCGGCGCAGCAGGATCGCGCGCCAGGCCTGGGGGAACGGCCGCGCCAGCAGCGCCTCGCGGCGCGCGCTGCGCCGTCCGCGCCAGCGCTCGACGGCCAGGCCGGCCACGAGGCCGGCGCCGAGGCCGGCGGCCGCGCCGCGCCAGCCGGCGCCGAGCGCGCCGAGCGCGCC
>JBGASI010000605.1:0-2836 GCA_044229815.1 Vicinamibacteria bacterium
GGTCCGGCCGGCGAGTCCGGCGGCCAGCGCGAGGCGGGCCGCGCCGAGCAGCAGGCCGGCGCCGAGCGCCAGGCAGGCCGCGTCACCCAGTCGGGATCGGCGCGCGGCAGGCACCGGCGCTTCGCCGCCCGGTCCCGGCTCCTCGAGGCAGGCCAGCGCCAGCCCGAGCAGCACGGCCGCGATGAGAGCGGGCCACGCCAGCTCGAACGGGAACTGGAAGCAGGCCTCGACCGCGAGGAAGGACCCGCAGCCGGCGAGGAGCGCACCGGGCTCCGAGCGCCAGCGCGCGACCGCCGCGCAGCCGTGCAACGCGCGCACGAGTGCGCCGAGCAGGCCGAGCAGGATGAGCCCTCCCGCGAGCCCCTCTTCCGCGAACAGGCGCAGGTAGTCGTCGTGCGGCGAGCGGAAGACCAGGTCTTCACCGGGCCGCGAGCGGCCGGCCAGCGCGTACGGCATGAAGGCGTGCTCGAAGTTCCCCGCCCCGACGCCGAGCGGGCGGCGGCGGATCATCTCGAGCGTGTCCGCCCACACGGCCAGGCGCATCCGCGCGCTCGTGGCCTTCGAGGCCTCGACGGCCTCGGCCGCCGGGCGCGGAGCGGCCGGCGACACGCGGACGAGCGACACCACGAGGACGGCTCCGAGGCCGATGCGGCACAGGCGCGCGAGACCGGGTCGGCCCAGGAAGGCCAGCACGCCGAGCGCGACGACCAGCGCCAGCGCCACCGAGCGCGTGCCCGCCAGCGCGACGTAGGCGAGGCCGGCCGCGGCGACCAGCTCCGTGCCCCAGCGCGGGGCGCGCGGCTCCCCCGCGCGCGGCGCCGACAGCAGGATCACGAGCGAGAGCCCCACGAACTGCGCGGCCATGTTGACGTTGCCGAACGTCGCGGAACGGTGGTCGCCCGCGGCGAGCCCGGGCAGCGGGTCGAAGCCGCCCATCTGCGCGAGGCCGATGCCCACGACGATCGCCGCGGCCGCGAGGACGGCCGCGCGCAGCGGCGCCAGCCGCAGCCGCGTGCGCCGGAAGCCCCAGAACGCGCCGAGCGCCAGCGCCACGAACGCGCCACGGGCCACGAACGGCTGCAGGGCCCAGGCAACGCCGTGCCGCAGCCCTCCCGCGACGACGAAGAGGGCCAGCACCGCGCACCAGCGCCAGGCGGCGCTCGAGAGCCGTGGCAGACCAACGCCGCCGGACAGCCACCGCTCCCCGAGCAGCAGCGCGCCGGCCAGCCCGGCGAGCAGGTGCCACTTGGCGCTCGTGAAGCCGTCCGGCCACCCGGGCGCGAGCGCGAGCGGGACCAGCAGGCAGTGGAGGAGCGAGGTCTTCGCGAGAAGCGAGCGGAGGCGGGTCTGCGGCATATGCGGCCCGAGGCTACAGCGCCCGGCGTCGCTGATCCAGAGTGACGGGCAGACAAAACGACCCCCGGCGCGACGACCGGGGGCCGTTTTGGTGCGTCAGAAGGACAGGTCTAGCGTCCGGGGATGCGGCAGCACACGGCGTAGGTCGTGAGCGTGACGGTACCGGGTTGAGTGTTGTAGATGCCCGCCTGCCAGCCGTTTCCGCTGGGCATGGATCCAAACGTGTAGACCGTGGGCGTGAAGTTCGAGCCCACCCAGAATCCGCCTCCGGTCACCGTGTAGCCCGCTGCGCAGGTCGCTGTGATGAAGCTGCCCGTCGCCGTGGGGATGGCACCGGAAGCGGCGTTGACCGTCGTGCAGCTGAGCGCCGTCGCGACCGGCGCGGCGAAGTAGCCCATGATGTCGACGATCACGTGGGTGTCGGAGTTGCTCGACAGGATGTAGATGTCGTCGCTGCCCGAAACGGCCGAGCTCACGATCGCGGCGTTCGCCAGGTTGACGCCCGGCGTGTAGTTCAGCAGGCTGACGAGCGGCGTACCGCCGCCCGACTGGACGGCGCGGATGTTGCCGACGCCCGTCTGGTCGGTGGAGGTGACGTTGATCGCGACGGCGCCGGGACGGAAGGGAAGCGCCGGGAGCCCGCAGCCGGCGGCGTTTCCGCCCTGCGCGGCGTAGTTGGCCAGGTTGACGCTGAACCACTTGCCCGTACCGGCAATGAGACGTCCCGCCAGGCCGCCCGAGGCGCTGCGCGTGTCGATGATGCGGCACGGGGTGACCGGCGTGAAGACCAGGTCGCCCGTGGTGCTGCCCAGGGCGTTCGGGATCGGCTGGCCGGGCTCGAGGGGCATCACGGTCGGCTGACCGCTTCGCAGCAGGCCCGTCAGCTCATCGAAAGACTGCGCACGGCTCGCGGCGAGCAGCAGCTCGGGACTGGCGGACTGGAGCCGCGCCGCCGCCTCCGCAGCGCCGTCTCCGATGTTCTGGGCGCGCACCGCGGGCGGGAAGTTCGATCGCCAGCGGTCCACGATCTCACTGATCACCGCAGCACGGGTGGCCTGAACGGTGGACAGCGCTTCCTGCTGCGCCGCCACGGCTGGATCCACGGTCGCAGCCGTCGACTGCGCGCGCGCGCTCGCGGCAACGAACAGCAGGAGGGCGGCGGCAACGGAACCCAACATTCGATTCGTCTTCATGTGCGGTCTCTCCATCCCCTCAATATCGGTCCCTGTCCGGCGTCGTCGCGAAGAGGACACCCGGGGAGGCGTCCGCGACCAGCGCCAGGCGTCCACGACCTTCTTCCCCCCGCCAGCGGGGACTATGCTGTTACGAGTCCCGTAGTTCGGCGTGCGACTTCTAGCGCGACCGGCTCACCCTGTCAAGGGAAGTCGCTCTTCACGGTGACGGCGCTCACAAGGCAGAGGCGTGCCAAGGCCTAGCCTTGAACCGAGGGAGCCCGATGCGTGCAACGAGTGTCATCTGC
>JBGASI010000606.1:0-2834 GCA_044229815.1 Vicinamibacteria bacterium
ACCGGCGAGATCAGGCGAAGCTGCGGACGGCTTCGTCCTCGGACTCGTACGTCTCGAAGACGGTGAGCAGCTTCGTGATGGACAGCAGGTCCTGGATCTTCTTGGTGAGGTTGAGCAGCTTCAGCTTGCCGCCCTTCCGGCTCACCGTGGTGTAGGTGCGCACGATCTCGCCCAGGCCGGCGGAGTCCACGTACGGGACGTCGGCCAGGTTCAGCAGGATCTTGGTCTTGCCGGAGTCGGCCAGCTTCGTGACGGCTTCGCGCAGCGCGTCGTCGCCCTCGCCGATCAGGATCTTCCCGTGAAGGTCCAGGATCACCACGTCACCGACCTGACGCTCGACGATCTTCATGGCGGCTTTCTCCCTGCAGATTTGGCTGTACTTTTCGAGGAACGAACGCTATCACGCGCCTTCGAAGCAAGTCAATGGAACGGCCGGCGGCCCGGGGTCATGAGGATTCCCGGGCCGACGGGACGCACGGCGGACGAAACCGGCCTACTCGCCCTCGCGACGGAGCTTCTTGCGGCTCCGCTTGCGGGCCAGGGCCTGCTTGGCCCGGCGCTTGTCGCCGGGCTTCAGGTAGAAGCTGTGCTTCTTGATGTCCTTGATGATGTCCTCTTGCTGAACCTTCCTCTTGAAGCGTCGAAGGGCGTTCTCGATCGACTCGCCCTCCTGGACCTTGATCTCAGCCATACCTGATTGACACCCCCTGACCGCCTCGGATTTCCCCGCGGGGCGGGGAGCGGGCTGGTGCGAGCTTTCGATGCTAGGATAGCCGGCCGCGGCTGTCAATCCGATCTGCCGGGAGGTCAAGGAGTTAAATGCCCGACCGCCCCGCCGCCCCGGGGACGCTCTTCGTCGTCGCGACCCCGCTCGGCAACCTCGAGGACCTGACGCTGCGGGCGGCTCGCGTGCTGCGCGAGGCGGCGCTCGTCGCCTGCGAGGACACCCGGCGCACGGCCACCCTGCTGCGGGAGCACGCCATCACGACACCGACCACCTCGTACTTCGAGCACAACGAGCGCTGGAAGGGCGAGCGGATCCTGGCGCTCGTGCGCGAGGGCCGGGACGTGGCGCTGGTCTCCGACGCGGGCACACCCGGCATCTCGGACCCGGGCTACCGCCTGGTGCGCGACGCGCGCGCCGAGGGCCTGCCCGTCGTGCCGGTGCCCGGCCCGAGCGCCGCGATTGCCGCCCTCTCGGTCTCCGGCCTGCCGAGCGACCGCTTTCTCTTCGTCGGCTTCCTGCCGCCCCGGGAGGGCGCGCGCCGGCGCTGCCTCGAAGAGCTGGCCGGCGAGCGGGCCACGCTCGTCTTCTACGAGTCGCCGCTGCGGGTGATCGCGGCCCTCGCGGAGATGGAAGCGGTGCTCGGGGACCGCGAGGCGTTCCTCTGCCGTGAGGCCACGAAGCTGCACGAGGAGTACGTGCGCGCCCCGCTCTCGAGCCTGCGCGCCCGGCTCGCGGCCCGCGAGGCGGTCAAGGGCGAGATCGTGCTCGTGGTGTCCGGCGCCTCCGACGCCCCGCCCGCCGACGCCGACCCCGTCGCGCTCTTCCGCTCGCTCGCTGCGGAGGGCCGGACGCGCCGGGAGGCCGTGAAGGAGACGGCGCGCCGGCTGCGTCTGCCGGCGCGCGAGGTCTACCGGCTGGCTCAGGCGGCCGAGCCGGAGGGCGAGTAGGGCAGCGCGGCCTCGAGGCGCCACGCGTCGAGCCGCAGCAGGCGGACCGCCCCGTCCGCCTCGAGGGCCGTGCCGAGGCTCGAGGGCTCGGGGTAGACGCGGTCGCTGAGGGCCACGCGGCCGTCCTGCGCGAAGACCTCGATCGACGAGCGGTCGAGCAGGACGCGCAGGCGCAGGGTCTCGCCGTCCGCCAGGCGCAGCGGAGCGGCGTGCACGCCGCCGTCGCCGGCCCCGGCCCGCGCGCGGTCGATCGCGAGCGTCGCCCGCGCGCGGTCGAAGACCAGACGGGTCTGCTGCCGGTCGTCGGCCGAGCGGCGGACGATCAGCGCGAGCGTGCGCGCCGCTGCGGGCACGACCTCGAGCTCGAGGTCGAGCGAGTCGCCCGCCAGCGCGTCGAGCGCCGTCCGGCCGGGACCGAAGCCGCGCGGGGCGACCCGGACGGGGTCGCGGCGCAGCGCCTCGAGCTGCGGGACGGGCGCCCAGCACGGCGTGCCGTCGGGCAGCAGGCGAAGCCGGCGGGGGACGCTCATCGCCCCGGCCCAGCCGAAGGGCTTCGTCGGCCAGCGCTTCGACTCCCAGCTGTCCAGCCAGCCGATCACGACGCGACGGCCGTCGGCGTCCTCGAGCGACTGCGGGGCGTAGAAGTCGGCGCCGGGGTCGACCACGTGGCGCGACGCCGGCGCGAGCCGGGCGTCCCGGTCGATGCGGCCGACGAGCGCGAGCGGGCTGCGCGAGGGCAGGCCCATGGGCGAGTACAGGAGCACGTCGCGCCCGTCGAGCGCGAACAGGTCGGGGCACTCCCACATCGAGCCGAGCGTGCCGTCGCTCTCGGCGAGCACCGAGCGAAACGCCCACTGCCTCAGGTCGGACGACTCGAACAGCAGCGTGGCCCCGCGCCCGTCGCGGTGCGAGCCGGCGACGAGCTGCCAGCGCTCGCCGGCGCGCCGCACCTTGGGGTCGCGGAAGTCGGCCGTGGCGAAGCCCTCGGGCGGTCCCGCGATCACCGGGTTGGCCGGGTGCTTCGTGAACGAACGCCCGTCGCGACTCGTGGCCAGGCACTGCACCTGTCGCGGCCCGTGCCCGGTGTAGACGAGGCTCAGCACGCCCGCATCGTCCACGGCGCTGCCCGAGAAACAGCCGCCCGCGTCGGGGCCGCCCGG
>JBGASI010000060.1:0-16276 GCA_044229815.1 Vicinamibacteria bacterium
TTTCCTGCCCGACGTGCGCCGGATCCTCGGCCGCCTGCCCGCGCGGCGCCAGACGCTGCTGTTCTCGGCCACCCTGCCGCCGCCGATCGTGGCGCTGACGCGCGAGATGCTGAAGGAGCCGGTCACGATCAACCTCGACCGGCGGCCGGGGCCGGCGGTCGGCATCACGCAGGCCGTCTACCCGGTCGACACCAAGCTCAAGGCGGCCCTGCTGCTCGCGCTGCTGCGCCGCGGCGACATCACGAGCGCGCTCGTCTTCACGCGCACGAAGCACCGCGCCAACCGGCTGGCCGACTGGCTCGACAAGCAGGGGGTGCGCGCGGCGCGCATCCACGGCAACCGCAGCCAGAACCAGCGCACGCTGGCGCTCGAGGGCTTCAAGGCGGGCCGCTTCGACGTGCTGGTGGCGACCGACATCGCCGCGCGCGGGATCGACGTGGAGGCGCTCGGCCACGTGGTGAACTTCGACGTGCCCGCGGCGGCCGAGGACTACATCCACCGCGTGGGCCGGACCGGCCGCGCCGAGGCGACCGGCGAGGCGTTCACCTTCGTGGGGCCCGAGGACGAGGCCGATCTGCGGGTGATCGAGCGGGCGATCCACAAGACGCTGCCGCGGGTGCTGCTGCCGGACTTCGACTACGCGCAGCGTGTCGCGGAAGCGCCGCGGGTCGAGGCGCGACGGGGCGGCGCGGCGCACGGGCGCGGGGCGCGACCGCAGGCCCCGTCTCGCGGGCAGGGGCGCGGGTCGGGACCCGGTCCGGGGCGCTCGGCGGCGCCCGGGCCGCGGCGGCCCGGCACGCCGGCGCCGCGGCGACGGTTCGGCCGCCGCGGGCCCTGAGCGCAGCGGGCGGTCCTGCGCGCGTCGAGGCGCATGCTAGGGTTCGCTGAGCGATGAGCGTGCCCTTCTCCTGGTCGGCCTCGCGCCACGACAGCTTCGCCGGCTGCCGCCGCCGCTACTTCTACGCCTACTACGCGGCGCTCGAGGACGAGGAGATCCGCCGCCTGAAGCGGCTCTCGGCGCTGCCGCTGTGGGCGGGCAGCGTCGTGCACGACCGGATCGAGCGCTTCCTGAAGGAGACCGACGCGCTGCCGTCGCCGGAGGCGCAGGACGCCCTCGTGCGCGCGACGGTCCACGAGGGCATGGCGAGCGACTGGCGCACGAGCGAGGCGGGCGCGCCCGGCTTCCGGCTGTTCGAGCACGAGTACGCGGTGCCCGTCGAGCAGGAAGACAAGCGCATCGCCGTCAACGTGGTGATGCGCTCCCTGCGCCACTTCTTCCGCACCGAGGCGCTGGCGCGCGCGCTGGCGGTGGGCCGCGCGAACTGGCTCGCGCTCGAGGAGCTCGTCTCCTTCCACGTCGGCGAGACCGAGGTCTTCCTGCGGATGGACCTCGCCTACCGCGAGGCCGACGGGCGCGTCGTGATCGTGGACTGGAAGACCGGGCGCGCCGAGGGCCGCTTCAACGAGGCGCAGGTGGCCGGATACGCCCTCTACGCGCTCGAGCAGGGCTGGGTGGGCGCCCCCGAGGAGATCACGACCGAGCTCGACTACCTCGTGATCCCGAAGGTGGTGCGGCGTGCAGTGGACCGCGCGAGGATGGACGAGACCCGGCGCTTCATCGAGCGCAGCGCCCGCGAGATGAAGGCGCTGCTCGTCGACCCGGTCGCGAACGTCGGCCGGCTCGAGGACTTCCCGCGCGTCGACCGGCCGAACGTCTGCCGGCGCTGCAACTTCCGCCGCCTGTGCTTCCCACGGCCCGACGACGGGCCTGCGCTGAGCGCGCCTACCGCTTGAGGTAGCGCGCCAGGAACGCGGTCGAGCGCGCCCAGGCGTCCTCCGCGGCCTCCTTGCGGTAGCCGCCCCAGGGGTTGTGGACGTTCGCGAAGGCGTGACCCGCGCCGGGGTAGACCTTGACGTCGACGGTCTTCCCCGCCTTCTGGAGCGCCGCCGCGAAGGCTTGCGCCTGGTCGGGCGTCGGCCCCTTGTCCTCGCCCCCGAAGTTGCCGAGCACCGGGGCCCGGATCGCCGCGAGGGCCGCTTCGTCGGTGGGCGGCACGCCGTAGTAGGCGACCGCGGCCGCGAGCGTCGGCTCGACGGTGGCGAGCTGCAGCGTGTAGCGGCCGCCCATGCACCAGCCGATCGCGCCGACGCGGCCCTTCTTGACGTCGGGGCGCGCGCCGAGCCAGGCGTAGGCGCCCTGCAGGTCGCGCAGCGCGCGGTCGGGCGGCAGGCCCATCATCAGCTGGTGCGCCTCTTCCTGCTTGTCCGTCGCCTTCCCGCGGTAGAGGTCGACGGCGAGCGCGACGTAGCCCTCCTTGGCGAGGGCGCGGGCCTGCTGCTTCACCCAGTCGGTGAGGCCCCACCACTCCTGGATCACGATCACGGCCGGGAAGGGACCCTTGCCCTCGGGGGTGACGAGGACGCCCGAGGCCTGCTCGACGCCGCTCTTGAAGACGACCGCCTCCTCGCCCGCGCGCGCGCTCGCGGAGCACGCCAGGCCGAGCACGCCGAACGCCAGCAGCTTCTTCATCGTTCTCTCCTCGCGCCCCGAACGTCCCCGGGGGGAAGTGCGGCGCGCCGTCCGCGTGTCCTAGTGGGCCGGCTGCGGCGCGGCCAAGGCCGGGGCCCCGGGCTTCGCCAGCTCCGAGCGCCGGCGCAGCAGCGCGGCCACGATCACCAGCACCTCGAAGGCCACGAAGCCGCCGACGTACCAGTAGCCGCCGGAGCCGAAGCCGTACGAGTGCAGGCCGGTGCCCAGCACGAAATTGACCCCGTACCAGGCCATCAGCACCAGCAGGTAGCCGAGCAGCGAGCCGACCGCCATACCGAAGTCCTTGAGCCAGCCGACGAAGCGGGCGTGCAGGATCGCCAGGTAGCCCAGCGTCGCGATCAGCGCCCAGGTCTCCTTCGGGTCCCAGCCCCAGAAGCGTCCCCAGGAGTAGGACGCCCACACGCCGCCGAGCATGGTGCCGACCGCGAGGAAGAGGGTGCCCACCTGCAGCGCGCGGTACAGGAACAGCGACAGCGTCTTGAACAGGACGGTGCGCTGCGGGGCGAAGAAGTAGAGGCCGAGGTTGAGGTGGCCCAGGCCCATGGCGAGCGTGAAGGCCGCGTAGCCCAGCATGATCGTCAGCACGTGGATCGTCAGCCACATGTTGTCGCGCAGCACCGGCACCAGCGGGGCGATCGCGCCGTCGAAGATCGGCACGTTGTCCGCGATCAGCAGCGCGATCGTGGCGAGCGCCGCGGCGGTGGCCGCGAAGTAGCGCACCTTGTAGACGAGCTCGAAGATGAGCGCGAACAGCATGCCGCCCCAGGACACGAACACGATCGTCTCGTACATGTTGGTGACCGGCGGCCGGCCCGAGATCAGGATGCGCAGCAGCATCCCGTAGGAGACGAGCAGGAAGCCGGCGAGCGCGAAGGCGAAGCCGGCGACGCCGAGCCGGCGCGAGGCGAGCGGGAAGCTCGAGAGCAGCAGCAGGAAGCCGCACAGGTACAGCATCCAGGCGACGCGGTACGGCGTGAGTGAGTTGTAGTGGACCTCGAGCTCGAGGTCCTTCGCGCGCGGGTAGACCGAGGGCGCGAGCTCGGCGAGCCGCGTCTCCAGGGCGAGCGCGGCGGTCCTGACCGCCGCGTGGTCGCCGTCGCGGTAGGCGAGGACGAGGGCGTTGACGAGCGCGCGCAGGCGCTGCACCTGGGGCACCTCCGCGCGGTTGAGGTCGGCGACCGACCACCAGGTGGCCTTGGGGTCGTCGGGGTGCGGGATGAGCCGCAGCGCGTCGCCGCTCATCACGCCGGCCATCGTCGAGAGGGTCTCGTAGAGGTCCGCCACCTCGCGGTCCACCGGGTCGAGCTCCTCGTCGGCCTGGCTCTTGGCGCGCACACGGTCCATCGCGGCGCCGAAGCCCTTGTGCTCGAGCAGCTCGCCGAGGCTGTAGCGGTCGCGGTCGGCGGGCAGCCCGGCGGCCTGGCGCAGGCCGGCGTGGGTGACCTTCACGATCGGCTCGCTGCGCCAGCGCTCGGGGGCCGCGAGCAGCGAGAGCACCCACTCGGTCGGCTCGAGGCCGGCGATGCTGTCGAAGCCGAAGGCGCGCGCGCCCTGCACCCGCTTGGCCAGGTCGCGGGCAAAGCTGTCGAGCGGCTTCGCGCGCCCCCCCTCCTGGATCGCGATGCGGGCGAGCGGCTGGAGCTCAGGCCCCGCGAAGAGCAGGGTCGGCAGGACGAGTCCCAGCAGGGACAGCAGCAGCGTTCGCTTCATTCCGGTTCTCCCGTGCGCGATGGGCGGCCAGCGCCTGCGCGGCCTGGCGCTTTGCCAGGTACGGCTTGACGTAGAACATCCAGATGATCCCCACGCCGATCAGGACGACACCGAGGTAGACGAGCGGCAACCCCGGGGCCCTGGCCACCGAGAAGATCGACATCATCGGCCGGCCCTCGACGAAGGACGACTGGAAGAAGATGTAGCCCCGGTGGTGGAACGGGTGGTTCATGGAGATGAGGGTCTCGAACGTCCCCTGCTCGGGGTCGTCGACCCGCACCGTGCTCTCGTAGGTGGACGCCATGCGCGAGCCCGGGTACGACTCGTTGTTGAACCTGAGGAGAGTGACGCGGAAGGGCAGCGTCGCCTCCGGCGCGCGGTAGGCCACGAGCGCCCGGGTCTCGCCGAGCGCGAGCTCGCGCTGCTCGCCGAAGAGCAGCCACTCCGGCTGGCCCGCTCCCTGCGGGCCTTCGAGGTGCAGCCGCACCGCGGCGCGACGCTTCTCCTCCTTGACCGGAGGCTTCTGCGGCGCCACGGCGCGCTGGAGGGAGGCCGCGGGGAGGAAGCGGTCGACGGTCACGCCGAGCGCGGCCCAGCCTGTGCGGACGGGCTGCCCGGGCACGACCTCGCCGGTCTGGCGCCCGCCCTGGCCGTCCGTCGCCGCGTAGAGCAGGCGCCCGGGCACGGAGACGAACGACAGGTGGTTCGGGCCCTCGAACTGCGCGAGCTGCCGCTGCGCGGCGGCCTCGTCGGGCGCCGCGTGGAAACCGAACGAGACCATGCCGGCGTCGAGGTGGCCGCGCTCGGGGTCGTCCGGCACGAGCCAGCCCTCCTGCGAAGCCATCGGCGCCTGCAGCACGAAGTGCAGGGCGGGAACGCCCGACGCGGCCGGCTCGAAGGCCTCCGTCACGACGACGTGGGGCTGGTAGTCGTCGGCCACCACGACGAGGCTCGAGCCCGGCAGCGGGAAGCGCTTCTCGCGCCCGGGGCCGGGCGGGCGCTTCTCGAACTGCACCGGGAAGCTGCCGTGGACGCCCGTCTGCGGCACCGTCGCCTGCACGGCCTTCTCCAGCAGCGCCACGCGGTCGGATGTCTCGCCCTCGAAGACGGCCATGTTCGAGTCGAGGCCGCCGTAGATCGAGACGAGCGAGCCCGCGAGCACGGTGAGGATGCCCACGTGGGCGATCAGGAAGCCGACGTGGTGCTTCGTCCACGGGTAGCGGCTCACCATGACCGCGAAGACGTTCAGCGCGAGCACGCCGAGGATGAACGCGAACCAGGGTGTCTGGTAGATGTCGCGCTGCACCGCGGGCGTGCCGTGGCGCATCTCGTAGAACGTCGCAAAGCCGCAGACGGAGCCGAGCGTCAGCATCGTGACCACGGCGAGCCGCAGCGAGGACAGCAATGCCAGTACCCGTCCGCCGAGTGTCTTGTCGATCATGGGAACCCAGGAGGGCACCCGCCGGAGAGCCCCCGTGGGGAGGCCCGGCGCATGCAGTTGAGAGTCATTCTAGAAGGGCGGTCCGGAGAGTGTCAATGCCACGAAACCGCCCGAAGCGGACGACGTCGGTCAGGGACGCGTTGACGCCGGCCGGCACGCATCTCTAGAATCCACAGGGCCTTCGGCTGCCTGCCGGCGCCAGGGGCGATTGGAGAGCGACCATGTCCAGCCTGCGACTCGTGCCGGTGTCCGGTCCGCCGATCGACGTGGTGAAGGATCAGAGCACGGTGGGTCGCGACCCGAGCTGCGAGATCGTGGTGACGGACGGCTCCGTCTCGCGGCGCCACGCGCGTCTCGAGCAGCGGGGTGTGGCCTGGTGGATCGTCGACCAGGGCAGCGCGAACGGGACCTACGTCAACAGCCTCAAGGTCGCGGAGCAGGCGCTCAAGAACGGACAGGAGCTGCGCTTCGGCGCGCTCGCGTTCCGCGTCGAGCTGATGGAGGACCCCGAGGCGACCGTCGCCACGCCGATCCTGGAGGACGACGGAGCGGCCACGCTGATGGCCCCCGCCCCGGCCACCGCGGCACCCGCGCCACCGCCTCTCCCGCCGCCGGCCCCGAAGCCCACGCCGCCTCCGCCGCCGCTGCCGAAGGCGGCCGCGCCGCCGGCGCCCCCGTCGGCGGCCGCCGCCAAGGAGCGCTTCAAGCCGGCCGGTTCGCCGGCCGCGCCGGTGCCGCAGATGCCCGCGGGCGCGGCGCCCGCGAAGAAGGGCAAGGGGCCCGT
Organism: Vicinamibacteria bacterium; assembly: GCA_044229815.1. Classification (GTDB taxonomy): domain Bacteria; phylum Acidobacteriota; class Vicinamibacteria; order Fen-336; family Fen-336; genus DATBSL01. The sequence goes on from JBGASI010000060.1 coordinate 6,487, forward strand.
CTTCTGGATCCTGACCGGCTGCTGCGGCTGCCTGCTGCTGGTGGGGATCCTGGCCGCCGTGATCGGCGGCGGCGCGTACATGGCGACGAAGGGCGCGGCCGACGCGACCCACGCCTGGCTCGGCCAGGTGCGGCAGGGCCAGACGGAGCAGGCGGCGGCCGGCATGAGCGAGGCCTACCGCTCGCGGCTCAGCGCCGAGGAGATCCAGTCGATCACCAGCCTGATCGCGCAGTCCCAGGACGCGACCTTCCCCAGTCGCTCGGTCGACAACGACCGCGCGACCCTCACCGGCGTGCTGACCGGCGGCGCCTCGCCGCAGCCGATCGTGGTCAAGCTGGTGAAGGAAGGAGGCGTGTGGAAGGTCGACGACGTGACGCTCGGGGTCGAGTAGCGGCGCGGGCGGCGTGTTGACGCCGGCCGTGCCCGAGCCCGTCGAGATCCGCCACGAGCGCGGCGCGCGGCGGGTGGTGGTCGCCTGGGAGGACGCTCACGAGTCCGTCTTCCCGCTCGACTACCTGCGTAGCTGGTGCCCGTGCGCGATGTGCCAGGGCCACGCGCCCGAAGCGAAGTACCTGGACCTGCACGACCAGGAGCTGGTGCACGTGGACGGCGTCGGCAACTACGCGATCGCGCTCACCTGGCAGGACGGGCACAGCACCGGGCTCTACAGCTTCCGGCTGCTGCGGGCGCTGTGCCCCTGCGCCGACTGCGGGGGCGAGAAGCGGTAGGGCCGGACCTCAGGCGCTCGGCGCGGCCTCGTGGCCCTCGGGCTCGAGGTGCACCACCACGTCCACGATCTCGGGGTAGGCCGTCTCGAGCGCTGACTCGATGCGGTCGGCCACCTCGTGCGCCACGCGCAGGCTCATCTCCGCGTCGAGGTGCACCGTGAGGTCCACGTAGACGGCGTCGCGCCGCCCGCGCGTGCGCACGCCGTGCACGCGCAGCACCCCGGGCACGGCGGCCGCGAGCGGCTCGAGCTTCTCGGACGGGATCGCCGCGCGGTCGGTGAGCACGTGGAAGGCCGAGAGCAGGATCCGCACCGCCTGCCAGCCGATGATCCCGGCGATCACCACGGCCACCACCGGGTCCGCCCAGGCCAGCCCCAGCTTCGCCGCGACGAACGAGGCGACGACGCCGAGCGAGACGTAGAGGTCGGCCTGCGTGTGCGTCGCGTCGGCGACCAGGAAGGCGCTCTTCAGCCTGCGCCCCTCGCGCGCCTCGTACCAGCTCACGAAGAGGTTGGTGCCGATCGTCACGCCCATCACCGCCCAGTTGAGGATCCCGATCGCCGGCAGCTCGGGCTTCGCCGCCCGCCCGAGGACGCCGGAGAACAGCTCCCACGCCAGCGCGAGCAGCGCGGCGCCGATCAGGCTCGTGGCGGCGGTCTCGAACTTGCGGTGGCCGTAGGGGTGATCCGGGTCGGGCGGCCGGAAGGCGAAGGCCGCCACGATCAGGCCGATGACGTTGTTCGAGCCGTCGACGAGGCTGTGGTAGCCGTCCGCCACCATCGCCAGGCTGCCGGAGAGAAAACCCACGGCGATCTTGCCGCCGCTGACCGCGAGATTGAGCCCGAGCGTGATCCAGAGCACGCGGCGCACGCCGCTGCTCTGGACGTCGGTGTCGATGCTGGCCATGGCTGCCGGCCCCCCCGGGCGGGCTCTAGCTGAGCGCCGGTCCCGCCGGGCTCTCCTGCTCGCGCGGCACCAGCCAGTCGAGGTTCTGGGCGAGCGACATGCCCGAGGTGTAGAGGAAGCCCCACTGGAAGATCAGGATGAAGGGGAGGGTGCCGACGAGGCCGTAGGTCAGGGCGTACAGGTTGACGAAGGTGAAGTAGAGGGCGAGCGCCAGCTCGGCGTAGGGCGCCCAGCTCGACTTGCCCTTGTAGATCTTCGTCTTCCAGTCGTCGCCGGCGCCCTCGATCCGGTACTTCGGCGTGCGCGTGAACTCGGACTGCCGGCCGAACAGCCCCTCGACGACCGCGATCGAGTTGTTGAGGCTGATGCCGATCCCGATCCCGAGCACCGCCGGGATGTACTTCAGCTTCGAGCGCCAGGTGTCGGGGAACTGCTCCTTCTGCGAGAGCACGTAGAAGGCGCAGACGGAGAGGGTGGCGGAGAGGAAGATCGGCACGTCCACCACGATCATCTCGGCCCAGCCCATGTTGTAGCGCAGGATCATCGCCGGGAACATCAGCGCGGCGAGCAGCACCATCAGCGGGTAGGCGAGGTTGGCGGTCAGGTGGAAGGTGGCCTCGACCTTCTCCTTCCAGGGCAGTTGCGAGGCGAGGATCCGCGGCAGCAGCTTCTTGCACACCTGCACCGAGCCCTTGGCCCAGCGCTGCTGCTGCGTCTTGAAGGCGTTCATCTCGACCGGCAGCTCCGCCGGCGAGACGAGGTCGGGCATGTAGACGAAGCGCCAGCCGCGCAGCTGCGCGCGGTAGCTCAGGTCGAGGTCCTCGGTGAGGGTGTCGTGCTGCCAGCCGCCGGCGTCGGAGATCACCGAGCGCCGCCAGACGCCCGCGGTGCCGTTGAAGTTGAAGAAGCGGCCGGCGCGGCTGCGCGCCCCGTGCTCCATGATGAAGTGCCCGTCGAGCATGATCGACTGCACCTCGGTGAGCAGCGAGTAGCCGCGGTTGATGTGGCCCCAGCGCGCCTGCACCATGCCGACCTTCGGGTCCTGGAAGTGGCCGATCGTCTTCTCCAGGATGTCGGGGGGCGCCACGAAGTCGGCGTCGAAGATCAGCACGAACTCGCCCGTGGCGCTGCGCAGCCCGGCGTCGAGAGCGCCGGCCTTGTAGCCGGTGCGGTCGCTGCGGTGCAGGTAGTGGATGTCGAGGCCGAGCGAGCGGTAGTGCTCGACGGCGCGCGCGGCGATCAGCGTCGTCTCGTCGGTCGAGTCGTCGAGGACCTGGACCTCGAGCAACTCGCGCGGGTAGCGGATCTGGGCGACCGATTCGAGCAGCCGGTCGATCACGTACATCTCGTTGAAGATCGGCAGCTGCAGGGTGACGCGCGGCAGGGTGGCGGGCAGGGGGGCCGGTCCGGCCTTGCGCTCGCGGTGCTTGAAGTACAGGAAGACCATCACGTAGCGGTGGAAGCCCATGATGGCCAGGATGACGAGCGTGAGGAAGTAGAGCCCGAGGATCCCGAACTCGAATGCACTCATGACCGGTGTGACGCCCCCCGTCGCGCCGGGCCCGCTCGCACGAGCGCGACGACGCCTCCCTTGACAACGTCCGAATGACCGGTGGAAGATGCCGAATTCGGAGTGCCGCGCTCGCCTCTCGCGATCGAAGAGGCTCATGCCTCGCGGCGCTCGCATCAGTCTACCGGAGCGGAGGCCCGGTTTCAATGGATCCGCGCAGCGTCAAGGACTTGCTCGAGGGCGTCAGGGACGGCCGGGTCTCCCCGGACGAGGCCGCGGCCCGTCTGGCAACACTCCCCTACGAGGATCTCGGCTTTGCCAAGGTGGACCACCACCGGGCCCTGCGGCGCGGTTTCCCCGAGGCGGTGTTCGGCGCGGGCAAGACACCCGAGCAGGTCGCCGCGATCGTGGAGCGGATCGCCGCCCGGGGCCAGCGGGTGCTGGTAACCCGCACAAGTCAAGAAGCTTACGAGCGAGTGCTCGCGGTGCGCGCCGACGCGGTCTTCCACGCGACCGCCCGATGCGTGACCGTTGACGCGGGGCCCTGTCCGGCGCTGTCGGGGCACGTGGCGATCGTGGCGGCCGGAACGTCCGACATGCCCGTTGCGGAGGAGGCCGCGGTGGTGGCCGAGTTCCACGGCGCCGCCGTGGAGCGCATCTACGACGTCGGGGTCGCGGGGTTGCACCGCCTGCTCGACCGGGCCGAGACGATCCGCAGGGCCGACGTCGTGGTCGTGGCCGCCGGGATGGAGGGTGCGCTGCCCTCGGTGATCGCGGGGCTCGTGGAGTCTCCGGTGATCGCGGTCCCGACGAGTGTCGGCTATGGGGCCTCCTTCCACGGTCTGGCGGCCCTGCTCGCGATGCTCAACTCCTGCGCCTCCGGGGTGGGCGTCGTGAACATCGACAACGGCTTCGGCGCGGCCCACCTGGCCTGCCTGATCCTGCGGAGCCGGCCGAACCCGGCCTGATCGCGGGCGGGCGTCCGCCGGCCTCGGCACGGACGGCGGCTGGGCGGAAGAGCCGGTTCAAATCCGGGCGTGTCCTTGACAAAACCGTTGATACTGCTGATCTTCTACTTGTCTTGTCCCGCCGTGTCCCGAACCTCTGACGCGCGATAGGGCCTCGGCTGTGCGCGCTACGCGCCCCTTGGGGCGCACCGAAGGGCGGCGGGGAATCGGAATCGAACGGCCGGGCCTACGCGCGTGAACGCCAACTCATTCAAATCCCTGGAGTTCGACCGCATCCATGCCCTCCTCGTCCAGCAGGCAGGGTCGGTGGAGGGGACTGCCCGGCTCGAGCGGCTGAGGCCGCTCACCGAGCCGGCCGCAGTGCGCCGGGCGCTCGCCCAGACGTCCGAGGGGCGGGCCCTGCTGCGCTGCGTCGGGCGCCAGCCCTATCACGACCTGCCTGATCCGGCGGAGGCCCTGGTGACGGCCCGGGCGCGCGGGGCGCAGCTCGAGCCGCAGGCGCTCGCGGACCTGGCTTCGTTCGTCGAGGGAGGCCTCGAGATCGCCCGGCGCGTGGCCCGCGTCGAGGGGGCGCCGGGCCTCGCCCGGCTGGCCGCAGAGGTGCGCGACACGAGCGAGGTGGCGACGGCGATCCGCCGCGCGCTGCTGCCGTCGGGCGAGGTGGCCGACGACGCCTCGCCGCGCCTCGCCGAGCTGCGGCGCACCCTGCTGCGCCTGCGCTCGCAACTGACGAGCGTGATGGAGGGCTACCTGCGAAGCCGCGACGCCGAGCGGCTGCTCCAGGACCGCATCGTCACGACCCGCAACGACCGCTACGTGCTGCTGCTGAAGGCGGACCAGAAGGGCCAGCTGCCGGGAATCATCCACGGCAGCTCGGGCTCGGGCGCCAGCTTCTTCGTCGAGCCCCTGCCGGCGGTCGAGCTCAACAACGACATCGTCTCGCTGCAGGACGAGGAGCGGGCCGAGGTGAAGCGGATCCTGTGCGCGTTGACCGCGCGCGCCGGCGCGCGCGCCGACGAGATCGCGCAGATGGCCACGGTGCTCGGCGAGCTCGACGCGGTGCAGGCCAAGGCCGCGCTCGCCGTCGAGATGGACGCCCACGCGCCGGAGATCGTCGACGAGCGGGACGGCATCGAGCTCCTCGACTCGCGCCACCCGCTGCTGATGCCGCGGCTCGCGGAGCGGCTCGGCCTCGTGCGCACGAAGGAGCCGGTGCCGGTGAGCCTGCGCCTCGGCGGCGAACAGCCGGTGCTGGTGATCAGCGGCCCGAACACGGGCGGCAAGACCGTGGCGCTGAAGACGATCGGGCTGTTCGCGCTGATGGCCCAGTGCGGGCTGCACCTGCCGGCGGCGCCGGGCAGCCGCCTGCCCGTGTTCCGCCGGGTCTACGCCGACATCGGCGACGAGCAGTCGATCGCCGAGAACCTGTCGACCTTCTCGAGCCACCTGGCCGCGATCGTCGAGATGACCCGCGACCTGGCCCGGCCCGCGCTCGTGCTGCTCGACGAGGTGGGCGCCGGCACCGACCCGACGGAAGGCGGCGCGCTCGGGGTCGCGATCGTGGAGCACTTCCGGCGCGAGGGCGCGACCGTGGTCGCGACCACCCACCACGGCCTGATGAAGGCGTACGCGCAGGCGACGCCGGGCGTCGGCTGCGCCTCGTTCGGCTACGAGCCCGGCAGCTACGAGCCCACCTATCGCCTCAGCCTCGGGACCCCGGGCCGCAGCCTGGCGCTCGAGATGGCCGAGCGGCTGGGGCTGCCGGTGGCGGTGGTGGCCGACGCGCGCGCGCGGCGCGACGACAAGGAGCTGCAGGCCGAGGCGCTGCTGGCGCGGCTCGAGCGGGAGCAGGCCGAGCTTCACGCCGAGCGCGAGGCCGCGCACGCGGCCCGGAGCGAGGCCGAGGCTGCGCTGCACAGCGCGCGCAGCCTGGAGCGCGAGCTGCAGGCGCGCAAGCGGCGCGAGGTCGAGGTCTTCGCGAAGGACCTCAGGCGCCGCACCGAGGACGTGGAGCGCCGAGCCGCGGAGGCGATCCGCGCCGCCGTCGCGCGCCTCGAGGCGGCCCCCAAGGCCGCCGCAGCCGCGCCGCGCGTGCGCACGGAGGCCGTGAGCGCGATCCGTGAGGCCCGCGATCTGGAGCTGAAGGACCCCGAGCTTGCGATCGTCGAGGAGCCGGAACTCGCCGCCGCGGCGCTCGAGCCCGGCATGCGCGTGCGCGTGAAGGCCATGGGCCTCACGGGCGAGCTCCTGGCGCTCGCTCACGACGTGGCCGAGGTCGCGGTCTCCGGCAAGCGCCTGCGCGTACCCGCGAGCGAAGTGGTGGGGCTGAGCGGGGGGGCTTGGGGGGGCGGAGCCCCCCTACCATGGTGGCGCTGTCACGGTCCCCACGAAGTCCATCCCCGCCGAGCTGAACCTGATCGGGCTGACCGTCGACGAGGCCACCGAGCGCGTCGACAAGCTGCTCGACGACGCCGCGCTCTCCGAGCGGCGCGAGATCCGCCTGGTGCACGGGTTCGGCGCGGGGCGGCTGCGCAAGGCGGTGGCGCGGATGCTCGAGGGGCACCCGCTCGTCGCGTCGTTTCGCGCGGGCGGGCCGGCCGAGGGCGGTGGCGGCGCGACGGTCGTGGAGCTGAAGGACTAGCGATGGCCTTCCCCGACAGCTTCGTGGAGGAGGTCCGGCGCTCGGCCGACATCGTGCGCGTGATCTCCGAGCACGTGGCGCTCAAGAAGATGGGCACGTCCTGGAAGGGCCTGTGCCCGTTCCACCAGGAGAAGACGCCGTCGTTCAACGTGCGCCAGGAACCTCCGGTGTTCCACTGCTTCGGCTGCGGCGAGGGCGGGGACGTCTTCAAGTTCCTGATGCTGCGCGAGCGGGTGGGCTTCCCGGAGGCGATCGAGACGCTGGCGCGCCGCTTCGGCGTGCCGATCCCGGAGGGCCGTGGCGACGCGGGGCCCGACCGCAAGGAGCGCGAGGAGATGCTCGCGCTGATGGAGGCGGCGGCGCAGCACTTCACCCGCAACTTCTGGGCGGCGCCCGGGACGAAGGCGCGCGAGTACCTGCTCGGGCGCGGCTTTCGCAAGGAGACGCTCGAGCGGGTCCGCGCCGGCGCCGCGCGCGACGCCTGGGACGACCTGCTCGGCGCGCTGCGCGGGAAGTTCTCCCCGGCGCTGCTGGCGAAGGCCGGGCTCGTGCTCGAGCGGCAGGGCAAGGACGGGCACTACGACCGCTTCCGCAACCGCGCCGTGTTCCCGATCCTCAACGACACCGGCAAGGTGGTGGCCTTCGGCGCGCGCGCGCTCGACGGCAGCGAGCCCAAGTACCTCAACTCGCCCGAGACGCCGGCCTACTCGAAGAGCCGGATCCTTTAAGGGAGTTCCTGGGCGCGCGAGACGATCGCGCGGGAGAAGCGCGCGGTGCTGATGGAGGGCTACCTCGACGTGGCCCGCGGCCTCGAGCACGACGTCACCAGCGCGGTCGCGACCTGCGGGACCGCGCTGACCGCGTGGCACGCGCGCCTGCTCCGCCGCTTTGCCGAGACGGTGGTGCTCAACTTCGACCAGGACGCGGCCGGCCAGAAGGCGGCGCGCAAGAGCCTCGAGGTCTGCCTCGAGGAAGGCCTGCGCGTGCGGATCGTCGAGCTGCCCGAGGGGCACGATCCCGACACCTACCTCAAGGCCGAGGGCGGCGAGGCGTACGCGCGGCGGATCGAGGCCGCGCCCGAGGCGGTCGAGTGGCTGATGCGACGGGCCGAAGAGGCCCACGCGCTCGCGACGCCGGCCGGGAAGGCGGCCTTCTTCGTCGACGTGCTGCCCGCGCTCGTCCGTACCGAGAACGCGGTCGAGCGCTCGGCCTGGCTCGGGCGGGTGGTCGAGCGGGGCGGGCTCGACGCGGGGGCCGCGCGCGAGGAGCTGCGGCGCGCGGTGGCCGGGCGCCCGGCCGGCGAGTCGAAGGTGGGCGAGATCGCTCCCCCGCGCAAGCCGCTGCCGACCGCGGAGCGGCTCCTACCGGCCGAGCGCTGGCTGCTCGCCCTGGTCGCCCAGGGCGCCGCCGGCGTCGAGGCCGCGCTCGACGAGCTCGACGAGGCCGACCTCGCGGAGCTGCGCTCGGGCGCGCTGGTGCGCGCGGCGCAGGCGGTGGCGCGGCGGGACGGCAAGGTGACGCTGGCGGCGGTCGAGACGGCCCTGGAGGACGAGGACGCGCGCCGGCTGCTCGCGCAGATCGCGGTGCTCGGCGCGCCGGCGGAGGGCCTCGCGGCCCGGGAGTGCGTGCTCGAGCTGCGGCGGCAGCCGCTGCTGGCGCGCATGGCGGAGATCCAGAAACGACTCAGCGGGGCGAGCGGCGAGGCGCAGGACGCGCTGCTCGCCGAGAAGATGCGGCTCCGGCGACAGATGGCGGGACTGTAGGGGCGGGGCCCGCGAGAGGGCCTCAAGGAGCAGGCGGAAGGCAATGGCGCTTTCGATCGAGGAAAAGTACGACGAGGTCCGGCAGCTCATCACGATGGGCAAGGAGAAGGGCTACCTCCTCTACGAGGAGGTGAACGACCTGCTGCCCTCGGAGATCAGCTCGTCCGACGAGCTGGACGACATCTTCTCGATGTTCGGGTCGATGGGCATCGAGGTGGTCGACTCCGAGCAGAAGTTCCGGGAGAAGGCGGAGGAGGAGGGCGTCGAGCTCGACCTCACCCCGGGAGCGCTCGACAAGACGAACGACCCCGTGCGCATGTACCTGCGCGAGATGGGCACCGTGCCGCTGCTCACACGCGAGGGCGAGGTCGAGATCGCCAAGCGCATCGAGCGCGGCAAGAACGCCATGCTGCGCGCGATCTCGCGCACGAACATGGCCGGCCAGGAGGTGGCGCGCCTGGGCGAGCGCCTGGCGGCGCGCGAGATCGGCGTGCGCGACGCGGTCATCTTCAACGAGGAGGAGGTCACCGAGGAGAAGCTCGAGGCCAAGATCCGCGAGACGCTGAAGCTGATCGGCAGGGTGAACCAGGCACACGAGGACTACCTCGCCTACCGCAAGCACTTCGTGAAGCTCGAGAAGAAGTCGCGCGCCTACACCAAGGGCAAGTGGCGGCTCGGGCGGCTGCGGATCAGGATGTCCCAGTCGATTCGGCGCATCGAGTTCTCCGAGGCCTTCAAGCGGCGGATGGTCGAGCGGATCCGCGAGGCGGTCGACCGCATCCGCGACGCCGAGGAGCGGATCGCCCGGCTCGAGGGCAAGCTGCGGCGCGACGTCTCGGACGAGTACAAGAAGCAGGTCCGGCAGATGGTGCGCGACCAGCGCACGACGCTCGACCAGATCGCCGAGGACTTCGACGCGCGGGTCGAGGAGATCCACCGCACGCTCGACACCGTGATCACCGGCGAGGCGCAGGCCGAGCAGGCGAAGAAGGAGCTGGTCGAGGCCAACCTGCGCCTGGTGGTCTCGATCGCGAAGAAGTACACGAACCGCGGCCTGCAGTTCCTGGACCTGATCCAGGAGGGCAACATCGGCCTGATGAAGGCCGTCGACAAGTTCGAGTACAAGCGCGGCTACAAGTTCTCGACTTACGCCACGTGGTGGATCCGCCAGGCCATCACCCGCGCGATCGCCGACCAGGCGCGCACGATCCGCATCCCCGTGCACATGATCGAGACGATCAACAAGCTGATCCGCACGAGCCGCGCGCTGGTGC
>JBGASI010000607.1:0-2830 GCA_044229815.1 Vicinamibacteria bacterium
CCCCCACAGCGCCAGAACAGGTGGCCACAACTCCGGCAGCGGTACGGGTAGAGGCGTACGAACCAGAGCCGCGAGTGCTGGCGGGAGCGGCGCAGGTCCGTGCTGTGGCAGCGCGGACAACCACTCCACCAGATTCGCACCGTGAGCCAGAGGGAGCGCAGCAACCTCACACCTCGAGTCGGACCCCACGGATCTTCGCACCTTGGCGGAAGGGCGAAGCTTGCTTTCTTCTTGGGCTCTCGCGCGGCTCGAGCGTCTACGGTTCGACGATCACCTTGAGCCCGGCGCGCGAGGCCGCGAACTCGAACGCCTTCGCCGACTCCGCGAGCGAGAAGCGGTGCGAGACGACCGAGCGCAGATCGGCCTGGCCCGCGACCGCCAGCGCGAGGGCGCGGGGGTAGACGTGCTTCATGCGCCGCGCGAAGGCGATCGTCAGGCCCTTGCGGCGTACGCCGGAGGTACGCAGCGACGTGCGCTCCTCGGAGGGGATGCCGGCGACCACGACGCGCGCGCCCGGCCCCGCGGTCTCGACGGCAGTGTCGACCGCGGCCTGCGTCCCCGCGCACTCGATCGCCGCGTCGATGCCGGCGGGGCCGACGGCCTGCGCGATCGCCCCGATCTCGCGGCCGGCGTCCCAGGCGAAGACCTCGGCGCCGAGCGCCCGCGCGGCCTCGAGCCGCTGGGGCCGGCTCGCGAGATCGGTCGCCACCAGGCGCGAGGCGCCGGCGGCCCTGGCGACCTGCAGGCAGAAGAGGCCGATCGGCCCGCAGCCGAGGACCGAGACGGTGTCGCCGGTGCGCACGTGGGCGAGGTCGACCGCGTGGATCGCGACGCCGAGCGGCTCGAGCATGGCGCCGTCCGCGGCGGAGAAGCCCGCCGGCAGCGGCACCAGGCAGTGCCGCGGCCAGGCCAGCCACTGGCGCAGGGCGCCGTCGTGCGGGCTCTGGCCCGAGAAGCGCACGGACGGACACAGGTTCGGGTGGCCCTCGAGGCACATCGGGCAGCGTCCGCAGTAGACCGCGGGGTCGACGGCCACCAGCCGTCCGTCCTCGGTGCGTCCCGCGAACTCGTGCCCCGGCACGATGGGCTGCGCGATGGTGGTGCCGCCGATGCCGCCGTCCTCGAACCAGTGCAGGTCGGAGCCGCAAAGGCCCACCGCCTCGACGCGCACGAGCGCCTCGCCTTCGCCGGGCTCCGGCCGCGGCTCGTCGTGCAGGCGCACGTCGCGCGCCCCGTGCAGCCTCGCCGCTCGCATCTACCTTCTTCCCCGCCCGGCCTGGCCGTAGTACGCCGACGTCCCGTGCTTGCGCAGGTAGTGCTTGTCCACCAGGTACGCGGGCGGCCGCTCCGGGCCGTCGTGGAACCCCATCGCGCGCGCGTGCACCTCCATCCGTGCGAGGTACTCGAGCGCCGCCGCGTTCTCGACGGCGGCGGCGGCCGTGCGGCCCCAGGTGAACGGCCCGTGGCTGAGCACCAGCACCGCGGGCACCTCGTCCGGGGAGCAGCGGGCGGAGCGGAACGCCTCGACGATCACGAACCCCGTGTTGCGCTCGTAGTCGGCCTCGACCTCCTTGCGGCGCAGCCGGCGCGTGACCGGGACGTCGCCGCGGAAGTGGTCCGCGTGGGTCGTGCCGAGGCAGCGGACGGGCAGCCCGACCTGGGCGAGCGCCGTGGCGTGCTCGGAGTGGGTGTGGACGATGCCGCCGCAGCCCTCGAAGGCGCGGTACAGCTCGAGATGCGTCGGCGTGTCGGACGAGGGCCGCAGGCTCGAGTCGACGACCTCGCCGGTGTCGACCTCGACGAGCACCATGTCGGCCGGCTTGAGCCGCTCGTAGGCCACCCCGCTCGGCTTGATCGCCATCAGCCCGCTGCGGCGGTCGATGCCCGAGACGTTGCCGAAGGTGCCCATCACGAGGCCGCTCTTCGCCAGCTCCAGGTTCGCGGCGTGGACCTCCTCGCGCAGGGCGGCTCGTCGTGTCGTCATCGCCTACCCCCTGCCCGCGCTCTCGCGCTCGCGCAGCGCGAGCAGCCGCTTCATCAGGCTCGGCAGGTCGCCTTTCGCGCCGGGCACGCCGCCGAAGCAGTCGTGCAGCTCCTTGTACATCCCGTACAGCTCGTCGTAGACGGCCCGGGCGGCCGGGCGCGGCGTGAAGCGCTTCTCCTTCAGGAAGCTCATCTTCCGCTGCGCGTCCTCGAACGTGGCGTGGCCGCCTCGCGCCTCGCCGGCGGTGACGGCGGCGGCGATCGCGCTGCCGAGCGCGGGCGTCTGGGCCGAGCCGGCGATCAGCATCGGGTGGCCGATCACGTCGGCGTAGATCTGCATGAAGACGTCGTTCTTCTCGGCGATGCCGCCGCAGCAGACGACGCGCTCGATCGGCACGCCGTACTCGCGCATCCTCTCGATGATGGCGCGCGCGCCGAAGGCGGTTGCCTCGATCAGCGCGCGGTAGACCTCGGCCCGCGTGGTGTGCAGCGTCTGCCCGAGCAACAGCCCGGACAGGCGCGGGTCCACCAGGATCGTGCGGTTGCCGTTGTTCCAGTCGAGCGCCAGCAGGCCCGACTGGCCGGGGCCGCTCGCCGCGGCCTGCCGCGACAGCTCCGCGTGCAGCTGGTCGTCGCCCAGGCAGACCTCGTCGACCCACCAGCGCAGGATGTCGCCGACCGCCGACTGCCCGGCCTCGATGCCGTAGTAGCCCGGCATGATCGAGCCGTCCACGATCCCGCAGATGCCCGGGACGGCGGCGATCCGCTCGCGGTTCGAGGCGACCGCGCAGTCGCAGGTCGAGGGGCCGTTGATCTTCCCGAGCGTGCCGCTCGGGACGCCCGCGCC
>JBGASI010000061.1:0-12929 GCA_044229815.1 Vicinamibacteria bacterium
GGTCCAGAAGGGCACGATCACCAGCAGCATCAGCCGGGCGCGCGCGACCGGCTCGGCGCGGGCGATCGCGTAGCCCGCGGGCGTCGCCAGCAGCAGGCACAGCGCCGTCGTCAGCAGGGACAGCCAGACGGTGCGCCAGACGATCGCCGCGTACTGCGAGTCGGCGATGCCGACGAGCGTGTCGGTGGTCCAGCCCGGGCCGACGCCGCCGAAGGGGTCCGACGGCTTGAAGGCGAAGGCGAACACGATCAGCGTCGGCACGAGGAAGAAGACCAGCAGCCAGCCGAAGGAGGGCAGCGTGACGAGCCACTCCCCGCGCCGGCCCTGTTTCACGAGCCCTCTCCCACGCGCTCCGGCGGCTGCTCGGTCAGCTTCTCGTCGGACTCGCTGTACGTCTCGAGCATGAAGGCGTCGTCGGCGTGCCACGAGATCCAGACGTCCTGCTTCCAGCGCAACGGGGTCTCGTCGAGCAGGAAGCGGTTGTGCTGCTCGAAGACGGCGATCCGGTAGTCCTGCACGCTCACCCAGTACTTGGTGTGGCTGCCGAGGTAGATCACGTCCTCGATCCGGCCGGGCACGGCGTTGTGGAGGGGGTCGGCCTGCGGCCGCTCGCCCCAGATGCGCAGCTTCTCGGGGCGCAGGCTCAGCGAGACGGTCCGGCCCTGCACGATCTGCTTGTCGTTGAAGCAGACGATCCCGGGGAAGCCGTCCACCTCGAGCCGGCAGTAGCCGCCGGCCACGATCTCGGCGACACGGCCCTCGACGAAGTTGGTGTCCCCGATGAAGGCGGCCACGAAGCTGGTGCGCGGGGTCTCGTAGATCTCGGCCGGGGGCCCGACCTGCTCGATCTGCCCCTGCTTCATCACCGCGATCCGGTCGGAGAGGCTCATCGCCTCGCCCTGGTCGTGCGTCACGTAGAGGAACGTGATGCCGACCTGGTCGTGGATGAGATCGAGCTCGATCAGCATGCGCTGGCGCAGCTTCAGGTCGAGCGCGGCCAGCGGTTCGTCGAGCAGCAGCACGTCGGGCTTGTTGATGAGCGCGCGCGCGATCGCCACGCGCTGCTTCTGGCCGCCGCTGATCTGAGCCGGCTTCTTCTTCGCCTGGTCCTCGAGCTGGGTCAGGGCCAGCATCCGCGCGACCTCTTCGTCGATCCGCGGCTTCGGCCAGCCCGCGACACGCGGGCCGAAGGCGATGTTCTCGCGCACCGTCAGGTGCGGGAAGAGGGCGTAGCTCTGGAAGATCGTGTTCACCTTGCGCTGGTTGGGCGGCAGCGCGGTGATGTCCTGGCCGTCGACCCGGATGCAGCCGGTGTCGGGCGTCTCGAAGCCGGCCAGCATGCGCAAGAGCGTCGTCTTGCCGCAGCCGCTCGGCCCGAGCAGCGAGAAGAACTCGCCCTTCTGGATCCCGAGCGAGACCCGCTCGACCGCCTTCAGGGGGCCGAAGCTCTTCGAGACGTTGTCGAACTCGAGGAAGCTAGCCATGCGGCCGCGGCCGCGGTGTCGCGATCGGTGTCGAAGCCATGTCGGCCGCGGAGCATAGCGCGAGCGCCCCCCCGGCACAATCGGGGCCGCCGGGCGACAGGCCGCCCCGTCGGCTGCTTCCGCTACCCGCGCAGCAGCCCGCGCACGCCGTCGGCGACGTACTGGACGGCAAGCGCCGAGAGCAGCACGCCCAGGACACGGGTCACGACGTTGACGCCGGTGCGGCGCAGGACGCGGCCGAGCGGGGAGGCGAGCCGCAGGGCGATCCAGGTGAGGAGCAGGACCGTCGCCGCCATGGCGAAGACGACCGCCACGCGACGGACGTGGGCGCCGGCCTGGCCCACGAGGATCATCATGCTCGCCATCGCGCCGGGACCGGCGATCAGCGGGATCGCGAGCGGGAAGACGCTGACGTCCGGGCGCGAGCGGGCCTCCTCTTCTTCCTCCGCCGTCTCGCGCTCGTGCGGGGCGGCGAGCACCATGCCGACGGCGATGCGGAACAGCAGGATGCCGCCGGCCACGCGGAAGGCGTTCATGCTGATCGCGAGCTGCTCGAGCAGCCAGGCCCCGCCGAGCGCGAAGCCGAACAGCACGCCACCCGCGACCAGCACCGCGCGCAACGCGATGCGCCGCTGCTCCTCGGGCGGCCGGGTGCCGGCGAGCCCCAGGAACACCGGGGCGATGCCGACGGGGTCGACCACCACGAAGAGCGTCAGGAACGCCCGCAGCGCCAGCTCGCCCACGGCCCTCCCGCCTCCCCGCCGCTACTTCCTGCCCGTCCCGGGCAGGGCTGCGAACTCGCGCTCGACGTCCGCGAGCTCGCGCTCGAGCGTGGCGATGCGCTCGAGCTGGTAGCTCGCCGGGCGGCCCTCCCACGACAGGATCGCGCCGTAGAGCGCGTCCGCGTGCTCGCGCAGTCGCTCCTCGCCGGTGATCGCGCCGCCTTCCTTGGTGGCCACGATCTTCTTCTTGAGCTCGTCGAGCCGCGCGAGCCGGGCGGCGGGGGCCTTCGCCTTCGCGGCGTCGACCCGGTCCACCAGGTCGCTCATCCGGCCGAAGAGGGCCTGAACCCGCAGCGCCGCGGCGAACTGCTCCTGGCGGTCGGCCACGCCGAACGTGGCCCGCGGGTCGAGGACGACGTCGAGCTTCGTCTCGATCACCTCCGCGCCACGGGTGAGCCGCACGGTGTAGACGCCCGGCACGACGCGCGGCCCCTGCGAGGCGCTGAAGGCCAGCGAGGCGGCGCGCGGCACCCGCGGCGGCTTCGCCTGCATCGACCAGGAGACGCGGTTGAGGCCGCGGCGCTTGGTGGCCGGGATCGTCTCGAGCACGGCCCCGGAGGCGTCGAGCACCTCGAGCTTGATCGCGCCGAAGAGGTGGCGCGTCCGCTGGTAGTAGGTGATCACGGCGCCTCCGGGCGGGTTCTCGCCCACGAACGCCGCGTCGCCCTCGACCCAGCCCCCGCGAGCCTGCAGCCGCTGCTGCACGGGGCGGCCCGGCACGAACGCCGCCTCACGCGCGAGCAGCTCCGCCGACAGCGCGCGCAGCGGGGTGATGTCGTCCACGATCCAGATCCCGCGCCCGTGGGTCGCGATCACCAGGTCGTGCTCGCGCGGGTGCACCTGCACCTCCCGCACCGCGACGCTCGGGAAGTCGCCGCCCTTGAACTCCGCCCAGGCCTTGCCGCCGTCGGCCGAGATCCACAGGCCGAGCTCGGTCCCCAGGAAGAGGAGCGACGGCTGCACGACGTCCTCCTTGATGCAGTGGGCGTAACCGCGCACGCCCTGCGCGGGCGCGACGATGCGCGTCCAGGTCCGGCCGAAGTCCCCGGTCCTGTAGACCCAGGGCGTCACGTCGCCGTCCATGTGGCGGTCGAACGCCGCGTAGGCGACCGCTGGGTCGAAGCGGCTCGCCTCGACCCAGCTGACCCACGAGCGGGCCGGCAGGCCGGGCACGTTCGCGACCACGTTCGTCCAGGTCGCGGCGCCGTCGCGCGTCAGCTGCAGGTTGCCGTCGTCCGTTCCGACCCAGAGCACGCGCGCGTCCTTCGGCGACTCGCTGATCGAGTAGATGGTCGTGTGCATCTCGGCCGAGGAGTTGTCGATCGTGACGCCGCCCGACTGCTCCTGCTTCTGCCGGGCCGGGTCGTTCGTGGTGAGGTCCGGCGAGATGCGCTCCCAGCTGTCGCCGCGGTCGCGCGAGCGGAACAGGAACTGGGCGCCGATGTAGAGCGTGCCCCTCTGCGTGGGGCTCGCGTGCAGGGGCGTGTTCCAGTTGAAGCGCAGCTTCTCCCCGTAGCCGGGCTTCGGCTGGATGTCGCGCGCGACGCCGGTGCGGCGGTCGACGCGCCCCACGTAGCCGCCCTGGGACTCGGCGTAGACCGCCTCGGGGTCGGTCGGGTCCACGAGGGTCCAGAAGCCGTCGCCGCCGAAGAGGTTCTCCCACCTGGCGTTCGTGATGCCGCCGGGGGCGGCCGAGGGGCCGATCCAGGAGCTGTTGTCCTGCAGGCCGCCGTAGACGTTGTACGGGTCCTTGTCGTCGAGGCTCACGTGGTAGAACTGCGAGATCGGCAGGTTGGCCGACTTCCACCAGCGGCTGCCGCCGTCGAACGAGGTCCAGAAACCGCCGTCGTCGCCGCCGACCACGTGCTGCGTGTTGTCCGGGTCGATCCAGACGTCGTGCCAGTCGCCGTGCGCGCGCCCGCCGCTCGAGGTGAAGCTGCGGCCGCCGTCCTCGCTCACCACCAGCTCGAGGCCCGGTTTGAAGACACGGTCCGGGTTCTTCGGGTCCACCACCAGGCGGCCGAAGTAGAACGGCCGCCAGACGACGCCCTGGCTGCGATCGCGGGCCTCCCAGGTGGCGCCCCCGTCGTCGGAGCGGTAGAGCGCCGAGGCCTTCGACTCGACGAGCGCGTAGACGATCTTGCCGTCGGAGGGCGCGATCGCGACCTCGACCCGGCCCCACGGTCCGGGCGGCAGCCCCTTGTGCGTCGCGGCGGTGAGCGGCGTCCAGGTCCGGCCGCCGTCCGTCGTGCGCAGGAGCGCGCTGCCGCTGGGCGCGTCCTCGCCGTCGCCGCCGGAACGGAACGTCCAGCCCTGGCGGCGGAAGTCCCACATCCCGGCCAGCAGGACCTCGGGGTCGCGCGGGTCCATCGCGAGGCCCGAGCATCCGGTCGAGAGGTTCGCGCCCTTCAGCACGAGCGACCAGCTGCCGCCGCCGTCCGTCGTCTTGTAGACGCCGCGCTCGGCGCTGTCGCTCCACAGACGACCCGGCACGCAGGCGTAGACGACGTCGCCGTCGCGGGGGTGCACCAGGATGCGCACGATCCGCTCGGAGTCGGGCAGGCCCGTGTTTCTCCAGGTCGTGCCGTTGTCGGTCGACTTGTAGAGGCCGTCGCCGATCGAGACGGAGTTGCGCGTCCACGCCTCGCCCGTGCCCACCCAGACGGTGCCCGGGTGGGACGGGTCGATCGCGATCGCGCCGATCGACTGCACCGGCTGCGCGTCGAAGACGGGCTTGAAGGTCGTGCCGCCGTCGAGCGAGCGCCAGACGCCACCGCTCGCGGCGCCCACGAAGATCACGGTCTTGCCGCCCTCGTTGCGCGCGGCAACGGCCGAGACCCGGCCGCTCATGGTGGCGGAGCCGATGTTGCGCGCGCCGAGCCCGGAGACGACGCCCGCGTCCACGAAGGGGGCGGAGGCCCCCGTCGCCGCAGGCCGCGCGGGCAGCGACGGCGCGGCGGCGGCCGGGCCGGGCACCACGGCGCGCACCATCGCCGGCCCGGCGGCGGGCATCCGGAACAGCGCGTCGTCGAGCGCGACGTTCGCCTCGACGCGCGTGACGGTGATGCGCAGCGCCCGCGGCGCGCCCTTCGGGCCCGACTCGCGCGACATCGGGATGAGGACGCCCTCGACCGCCGCGTAGGCCCCGAGGTCGGTCTCGGTCACGCGCTCGACGCCGCGCACGCGCGACTCGGTGACGACGCGGATCTCGAGCCAGTGGTCGGGGTCGAGGTAGAGGTACTGCGTGTCGCCGTCCTTGCGCACGACGCGCAGCTTGTGGGCGGCGGTGCCGTCGATGTCCTCGGTGCCGAGGTACTCGACCCGGTGGCCCTTCTCGCGCCAGTCGACCAGCGGTCCGTCGAAGTCGGCCTCGCGCGCGGTGTCCTTCGCCTCGTCCGCGGAGGTGCGCTGGGCGTCGCGCCGGCCCTCGAACGGCTGCACGCTCCAGGCCTGCTGGCCGTCCCAGGCGTCGATCGCGGTCAGGCCCTGGAGGGTCGTCTCGCTGCGCGCCTGGCCCGGCCGCTTCGCGGCCCAGGCCCACTCGGCCTCGATGCGGAAGTCGTCCCCGCCGAGCACCTCCGTGCCCACGAGACGCAGCGAGCGCAGCGCCTTGATCCGCGCCAGCCCGCCGCGCGCCTCGAGGTTGCGCGCCACGACCTCGTCGAGCGTCGGCGCGGGCGCGGACACGGCGGGAACGGCCACCGACAGCAGGAGAACGCCCAGCCAACCGCGCATCCAAGCCTCCGTATGCCCTTGATTGACAGTGGATTGTACGCGCTCGCCACGACCGCGCCACCCGCAGGTGAGGGGAGCGTCAGCGCAGCGGATCAGCCTCGGCCGCCGCGCGCGGCCGCGAGCCGGCGGTGGGCCTCGACGAGGCCGCGGCCGAGCACGTCGCGCCACGCGAGCGTCTGCCGCCGCAGCTCGGCGAGCTCCTGGGGCCCCGCCTGCAGGCGCTTCACCAGCTCCTCGCGGCGACGCGCCTGGCGGTCCTCGAGGGCACGGCGGTCCTTGCCCGGGATGCCGGTCAGGGGGTCGAACTTGAAGGCCCGGCTCGCGACGTTCTTGAAGAGGAGCAGCCCTCGGAGCAGCTCCAGGTCGATGCCGTGGATCGACATCAGGCGCTCGGGCGTGACGTCGGCCGCAGTCGTGACGCCACGCGCGGCGAGGCGGGCCAGCTCGGCCGGGCCGAGGCCGGGGATGCGCGCGAACTCGAGCGTGAAGGTGCGCAGGTGCGGCGCCAGGCGCAGATCGCGGAACGGAGAGGCCAGCTCCTCCCACTCGCGCTGCTCCGTGGCCGGGAGGGCGTCGATCGCCGCCTTGGCCTGCTCGAGCTCCTTGCGCAGCCGGTCGAAGGGCTCGCAGGCGCAGAGGCTGCGCCACTGCTCCTCCAGTCGGCGCACGGTGTCGGTGGCCGCGTCCACCTCCCGCTGGCGCCGCGCCGCCTCCTGCGCCTCGCGGGCCGGGTCGGTCAGCCGCTCGAAGAGGCCCCTCAGGGCACGCAGGGCCAGCGTCGACAGGCCCGTGTCCGGCGCGGCCGGGGCCGGCGGGGGCTGCGGGAGCGGCGCAGGGCCGGGGCTGTGCACGGCCTCCACCCCGTGCCAGGTGGCCGCCAGGTCGAACGCGTCCGGCGCCGCGCCGGGGGCCAGGAAGAAGAAGGAAGGCCCGCCTTCGCTCTCGAGGCGGCACCACGGGCAGGCGCCGCTCGCGCCCGCGTACACGTGGCGGGGGTCGTCGCCGCAGGTCACCAGCGTGGGCTCGAGCGCATCGAGGGCGGCGACCCACTCGGCCGCCGAGGGCCGCGCCGCGCCCGCGCCGGCCTCGCCGCCGAAGGCCCGGTGGAAGAGGCTCGCCACGGGCGCAGAGGCGTCCGCCAGCGACAGGGAGTAGGGCGGCGGCAGCCAGCCGCGCTTGCGAGCCTCGGCGCCGAAGGCGAACAGCCCCTCGCGGATCGCGGCTTCCACGGGGATCGCGCGCTCGGGATGACGGCCCGTGTACGGGTGCCGGCCCATGAACAGCAACTGGAACACGAGCACCGCGAGGCCGAAGCAGTCGTGGTCGGGCGTGCGCTCGACGGAGTCGAGCCTCTGCCCGTGCAGCTCCGGCGGCGTGAACAGGGCGACGCCCACGCGACAGGGGTAGGTGCGCCCGAGGTGGCGGATCTGGAACGAGTCGCAGTCGATGAGCCGGACGGTGGCCTGGCGCGACACCACGACGTTCGCCTGGTTGACGTCGCCGATCACGTGCCCGTGACGGTGCACGGCCTCGAAGGCGGCCGCCAGGTTGCGCGCCGCGCGGACCAGGAAGGCCCACGACGCGTCGGGGAACGCGGTCTTGCGGTCGGTGGGGCCGTACAGGGCGTGGATCTCGCGGTGGCCGTCGACGCGCGGCATGAAGAAGCCGGCCACCTCGCCCGTGCGCGGGTCCAGCAGCAGGTTCTGCGGCCATGCGGCAAAGGACATCAGCTCGTCGGTCCCGAGCTGGACCATCGCGCCCAGCTTGCGGCCGGTGTGGTCGTCGGGTCGTCGCGCGTACACCTTTGCCACCAGGTTCGGCCAGTTGGGCACCGAGTAGACGGCGCCCTCGCCCCCGCGGCCCAGGCAGCGGCCGAGGCCGGCCTCGCGGCCCTGCAGGTCGCAGAAGGTGCGCACGCTCAGCGCCCCGGTTCCGGCTCGTGCGCGGGCCCGAGCCTCGTGGCGAGCACGAGCGTCTTGTCGTCGTCCGTCCGCCGGTTGACGGGCGGCGAGGCGAGGAAGGCCCGCAGCGCCTCGCCGAGATCCGCTTCTCCCGG
The DNA here is from genome assembly GCA_044229815.1 of Vicinamibacteria bacterium. GTDB lineage: Bacteria > Acidobacteriota > Vicinamibacteria > Fen-336 > Fen-336 > DATBSL01. The sequence goes on from JBGASI010000061.1 coordinate 8,058, forward strand.
CTCGACCGCGTCCTCCTCGCGCAGGCGGGCGAACATCGGCTCGAAGAAGGGGCCGTGGACCTCGCGCGTCCCGAAGCGCAGCGCCAGCGCCTGCAGGCCGTCCGTCAGGAGCGCCAGCTCGTCGACGCCCGCGACGCTCGCCGTCTGGACCCGCTCGAGGGCCTCCGCATCCGTCAGGAACCAGGTGGAGTTCGCGTACTCGCCGCTCTGGGGCCACAGCGCCGCCTGGTAGGCGCCGGCCGCGTCCCGGTAGACGATGGCCCCGTCGCCGATCTGGAAGAAGAACGCCTGCCGGGCATCGACGAGGGCGACGAGCAGCGTGCTCGAGTAGTCGCGCACGTCGAGCGCCTGCGGGGAGGCGGCGGCCGCGATGCGGTCGCGCGCCGCGGCGATCCAGCGCAGCGCCTCGGCGCGCGTGAAGGACGCGAGGCCGCCCGTCGGCGCGAGGCGCTCCGCCTCGTCGAGGATCGCTTCGCAGGCGAGCCGCGAGCCCTCGCTCGCGCGCGCGGCGCGGCCGGCGCCGTCGGCCGCCACGGCCACGAGCAGCGCGCCCCCGTCGGCCGCCCCGAGGACACGCAGCCCGCAGGCGTCGGCGCAGGGCAGGCCCTCGCCGGCGTGGGCCGTGCCGACGACCGAGGCCGCGAGCGTGCGCCAGGGCCGAACGACGGCTAGATCGACGCCCATCCGTCGGGCCCCTTGGTCGGGTCCGCGAGCGGCACGTCGTCGCCGGGGGCCGAGCGCGAGACGCTCTTCATCGAGTTGGAGAGCCAGCGGAACAGCGCCGGGAACTGCAGACCCTTGAGCTTGAGCGGGGCCCGGGTCGAGATCCGCCGCAGCACGTCGAGGTTGGCGCCCTGGACGCCGACGGCGAAGAACGCGAAGGCCTTGGCCTCCTCGCCCTCCTTCACCAGGCGGGCCGCGGCGGACCAGTCGTCGGTCGGCGTGCCGTCCGTGATCAGGAAGATCCACGGGCGATAGAAGGCGATGCCGTTCTTCCGGTAGGCCTCCTTGCGCAGCCGCACGAGCTCGACGCCGTTGGCGATGGCCGCGCCCATCGGCGTGTCGCCCATCGGCCGCAGCCACGGGGGCTGGAACACGGCCGCCGTCTCGAACTCGGTCGCGACGTTGACCGGGCCGAACGTGATGCAGGCGACCTCGACGCGCTTCGAGGCGAGCTCGTCGGCGACCAGCTCGCTGCGGAAGTCCTTGAGCCCTGCGTTGAGCTCGGTGATCGGCTCGCCGGTCATCGAGCCCGAGACGTCGAGCAGCAGCAGGCAGGGGCACCTCGGCTCGGGGTTCAGCGCGAAGTCGTTGGTGCCGAATGGTTTCTGGTTCATGACGCGACCTCCATCCCCGGACGACATCGGACGACCCGCGAGGAGACGCTGTGATTCACAATTCCGTCAAATCAACTGTAATCACCTACGAACACTTGACATGCAACCTCGAACCCGCGTACTTTACTGATGAGTGAAATCAGATGTCAAGTGACCTGGCTCACGCGAACCGGCTCCCGGCGGTCCACACCCGCATCCGCAGGCGGCGCAGCGAACGCGGCCTGACGGGCAGCGAGCTGGCCCAGCGGGCCGGCATCTCGACGTCGTACGTGTCGGTGATCGAGAACGGCGCCCGCGTGCCGGACGAGGAGGTCGCGGCGCTCATCGCCCGCGCGCTCGAGGACGACGAGTCGCTCTACCGCGCCTGGGCGCGCGCGTCGCGCCTGGGTCCCAACGACGTCGCGCTGCTGCAGGAGCTGGAAGCGATCTCGCGGACGCCGGCGTTCGCGAGCCTGGTCGCAAGCGGCGGCGAGCTGCCACGGCGCGACGCCGCGACACCCGTGCCCGAGGAACCCGACGCGGCGGTCGACCTCGCCACGCGCCTGCGCGAGGTCGCGTACCGGCTCGGGCCCGAGGCCCTGGCCGCGCGCGGTGCGCGAGCGGCCACGCGCACGGCGCCCCCCCGCGCTGCCACGGCCGCCGAGGTCGTCGGGATCCCGGTACTCGCCGAGGGCGCCGACCCGGCCGCCGCGCGCGGTGCCGACTCGCCGCTCGCCGAGGATCAGCTCTACCTCGACCGCCGCCTGCTGCGCCACGATCCCTCTCAGCTCTTCGCCTACGAGGTGACCGCGCGCTCGACGCGGCACCTGCGCGGCGTCGCCGACCCGGGCGACCGGGTCGTGCTGCAGCGGGGCGGGGCGCCGGCGTCCGGCCGCATCTGCGCGGTGCGGACGCCCCGGGGGATCGTCCTCTCGCGCGCCATCGTCAACGACCGCTCGTTGATCCTGCTGCCCGGCGAGGGCGAGGCCTCGTTCGAGGCGGTCGAGCTCGCGCGCCCCGGGGACGCGACGGGCGTCGTGGCCGGGACCCAGGTGCTGCTGATCCGGGGCTGAGGCTACTTCAGCCAGCGCGCGAGCCAGTCGTGGACCTCGCGGTAGAAGACGCGTCCGTTCTCGCCCTTCAGGATCCAGTGGTTCTCTTCCGGCCACACGAGCAGCCGTGACGGCACGCGCATGCGCTGGAGGACGGCGTACATCTCGAGGGTGTTGTTCGCGGGCACGCGGTAGTCGTTCTCGCCCACCGAGAGCAGCAGCGGCGTCCTGAAGCTGCGGGCGTGGCTGACCGGGCTCTGGTCGCGCCAGGCCTCGGGCTTCTCCCAGAACGGCCCGCCCATCATCAGCTCGCGGTGGTGGATCGAGTCGCTCGAGCCCCACTGCGTCTGCAGACTCGAGAGGCCCGCGTGGCTGACCAGGCAGCGGTAGCGCGTGGTGGTGGCCTCGAGCCAGTTCGCGAGGTGGCCACCGTAGCTGGCTCCCCCGGCAGCCTGGCGCGTGGGGTCGATGAACGGGTAACGGCGGATCGCCTCGTCGGCGGCCTGGTTCACGTCCTCGCCCGGGCCGCGCAGCGGGTCGCCCAGGATGTCGAGGGTGAAGGCCTCGCCGTAGCCGGTGCTGCCACGGTAGTCCGTGAGCAGCAGCACGTAGCCCGGGCTCGCGAGCAGGTGGTAGTTCCAGCGCAGCGTGATCGAGTCGCGCCACATGTTCGCGTGACCGCCGTGGAGCAGCACGAACAGCGGGTACTTCTTCGCGGGGTCGAAGCCCGGCGGCAGCACCACGAAGCTGTGGATGCGGCGGCCGTGCGCACCGGCGAACCAGAACTCCTCGAGCGGCTTCCAGTCGAGCGCGGCCGCGGCCTCGACGTCGAACGCGCTGAGGCGGGTGCGGGTCTTCGTGGCGGGGTCGACGCGCACGATCTCCACGGGCTCGGTCGCGCTGCCCCAGGCGGCCACGATCAGCGGGCTCGCCGCGCCGGCGGGCGACTCGATCGCGCCGAAGGCGCCGCGCGAGTCGAGAAGCGGCGCGACCGCGCCGCCGGAGAGCGGCACGGAGTACAGCTTCACGAAGCCGGCGTCCTCTGCCGTGAGGTAGGCGGTGCGCGAGTCGGACGCGAGCGCGAAGCCGGCGACCGAGCGGTCGAAGCCCGCGGTCACGACCCGCGGCGCGCCGCTCCAGGGCCAGGCCGCGCAGGCGAGCCGGTCGAGGGCGTAGATGCGCCCCCACTCCTCGCCGCGGGTGAAGCACAGCGAGCGGCCGTCCGGCGTGAAGCGCGGCGAGTCGTGGTTCGCCGTGCCGGAGGTCAGGGCCTGGGGCTCGCCGCCCGCGAGCGGCACCTGGTAGAGGTGGGCGTTCGTCGGGGCATAGGCGGAGGACGAGCGGTTGACCGAGGCCACGATCACGAGCGAGCCGCCGTCCGGCGCGAACGCCGGCCTGAGGTCGTCGCCCGAGCCCTCGCCCCCGGCGCCGCCGAACCCCGGCTCGGCGACGAGCTTCGTCCCCGCCAGCAGGTCGCGCGCCACCGCGCCCCCGTCGGCCGGGACCAGGAAGACGTGGGTCTGGGTGTCGTCGAGCCACTTATCCCAGCGCCGCACCGGGAACGACTCGTAGCGGCGGAGCTTCGACTTCGCGTCCTTGCGCTCCGCCGCCAGCTTGCGGTTGGCCTCGACGTCGCCCGCACCGGGATAGACGGCGCTCTGGTACGCGATCGAGGCGCCGTCCGGGCTCCACACCGGCGCCCGCGCCGCGAGCGGCGAGGCGGTGACGCGGCTGGCCTCGCCGCCGCCCGCGACGTCGAGCACGTAGACCTGCGCCACCTCGTCGTCGTCGCGCTTCGCGGTGAAGGCGAGGCGCCGGCTGTCCGGGCTCCACGCCGGCGCGCTCTCGCCGGCGCGGCCCGAGGTCAGCCGTCGCGGCTTCGCCGAGCCGTCGACCGGCACGATCCAGAGGTCCTGGACCTCCTTCTTCTCGTCGTAGGAAGGCTCGCTGACGGGAAACACGGCCCAGCGGCCGTCGCGCGAGACGACCGGCGAACCGACCCGCTTCATCAGCCAGAGGGCCTCGTGCGTGATCGGCTGGAGGCCCGCCGCGGGAGGCTGATCCGCCGGCGCAGGGGCGGCCGAGGCGGCCAGGAGGAGAAGGAGCAGGCGCGGGGCTTGGACCATGCGCGGATTCTACCCGCGCGCCGACGCGAGCTGCGGATAGACTCCGGCAGAGTGGACACGCGGATCGGATCTGAAGGCGGCAGCACTGGCACGCTCGACCTGGCGCGGTTCCACTGCCGCGTCGGGGCGCGGCTCGCGCTGCGGGCCGCCGCGCCGCTCGCGGGGCTCCCGCTCGTCGCGGTGCTCCTGCAGCACGACCCGGCCGCCACGCTGCGGGCCGCGGCGGCGTGGCTGCTCGGGCCCTCCGGCGGGGCGAGCGCCGGGCTCGCGACGGCTGCCGTCTGCCTCGCGCTCGCCGCCTGGGCGGCCCCGCGCGTGACCGCCGGCCTCGGCGGCTGGCCGCGCCACCTGCCGGTGTCGCAGGCCACCCACCGCCGC
>JBGASI010000608.1:0-2816 GCA_044229815.1 Vicinamibacteria bacterium
GACAACCCGAACCAGCGCTTCTACAAGCCCTTCAACATGGGGGGACAGCGCTACTACAGCTTCCGCGCGCCGGAGGGCGCCGAACCGGGCCAGGACGGCGTGTGCTTCTTCGGCCTCGACACCGGCTACCTCGACGCCCCGCAGGTCGAGTGGCTGAAGAGGGAGCTCGGCGCCGCGAGCTGCGACTGGAAGCTCGCCTTCTTCCACCACCCGCTGTACTCGTCGGGCGCGACCCACGGCTCGTCGCTCGAGTCGCGCGCGATCCTCGAGCCCGTCCTCGTCGCGCACGGCGTCGGCGCCGTCTTCTCGGGGCACGACCACTTCTACGAGCGCAGCAAGCCGCAGAAGGGCGGCATCGTCTACTGGGTCTCGGGCGCCGGCGGCTCGCTGCGCAGGGGCGACATCCGCGCCACGGGCCTGACCGCGAAGTCGTTCGACGCCGACTACCACTTCGTGCTCGTGGAGATCGCCGGCGACGAGCTGTACTTCCAGGCGATCAGCCGGACCGGCCGGACGGTCGACAGCGGCGTCCTCCGCCGGCCGGGCGCGGCCCCCGCCGCCGCGCCGGCCGTGCCGTCGTCCTAGCGGGGGCAGCGCGCGTCGACGATCTGCGCCCGCTTCACCTTGAAGGCGGCGACCCACTCGCTCACCCGGGCGGGCGGTCCCTCCTCCTCGGGGTCGTTCGAGGGATCGCTCGAGCGGCGCCTCACCCGAGCGCTGTCGAAGAGGTCGCGCAGCTGCGCGTCGCTCAGCTGCGCGAGAAGCCCCGCGAGGAACGCCCGGCCGGCCTCGCTGATCCGCGGGTCGCCGAGGCTGCCGGTGAACGAGCGCGCGAGCCGCGCCACGCAGCGGGCGGGGTCCTTCCAGACGGGCATCTCCGACCAGGTCGCGAGGCTCACGCTGTCCACGTTGCGGTTCAGGAGGCCCGCGTGGCCGAACGTGAGGCCCAGGTCGCTGACCATCAGCACGGGACGTCGGCAGCCGGTGCGTCCCACCTGCTCGGCCTCGGGGCAGAGCAGGCGCTGGTTCGCGGGCTTGCTGTCGGTGTGCTGGACGAAGGCCGCCAGCAGCCTCAGCGCGTCGCGCTGCGCGCGGGCGCCCTCGGGCGCGTCGGGCCCGACGTCCTCCAGCTCGTGCCACGACCAGCCGGACTCGGGCCGGGTCTCCATCGGCCGCCCGGGCAGCTTCCGCTCGATCGCCGCGGGGTTGAAGACGACCTCCGTCGCGGTCCCCTCGGGCCCCTTCGCGGGGTCCGTGGGACAGCCGTGGCAACGCACGCGCACGGGGTACATCCGGTCGGCCGCGAAGCCCAGGGCCCAGAACAGCCGGGTGGCGAGCACCTCCCCGAACACCTCGGCGTTGCGCGGGCCGTACTTCACCTTGACCGCCGCGCCCGGGCTCGTCTCGCAGCTGAACTTGGGCGAGCGGCCGCCGGACTTCTTCTCCGTGTACTCGCAGCTCACCCACGCGTTGGGCGCGAACGCCCCCTCGGCCTGGGGGCCCACCTCGAGATCCATGGCCGCGACGTTCGTGGGCGACCAGACCCCGGCACGCCGGATGGCGTCGCGCCTTTCGCGCTTGCCGAGCGCCTCACCGGGCGGCAGGTTCCCGACGTGGGCGCAGCCGAGCGCGAGGCCCAGCGTCACGAGGACGCCGAGCCGGCGCCGCACGCTCCGCGGCATGGCTAGTTCCTGCGCGCGAGCAGCAGCCCGCCCGCGATCGCCGCGGCCACGCCGGCCCACAGCGGGATGTTGACCCGTTCCTTGTCCTGCACCGTGAAGTGGATGGGTCCGAGGTCCACCTTGTCGGTTTCCTTCGTGTAGCTGAAACCACCGTACGCCACGGCCAGGATGCCCAGGCCGAGGAGCACCGCACCGACCAGCTTCGTCCCCTTCATGTCACACCTCGATTCGACGGTAAGTGCGAGCAAGCAGCGTGCCGTGAGACCTCGGATCACCCGGCCGGCGCGGCCGACGCGCCGGGGACCGGGTCGCCGTGCGGCCGCGGCAGCCGAACGGTGAACACGGCGCCCGGCCGGTCCCGGCGGTTGCGCGCCTCGACGCTCCCTCCGTGCAGCTCCACCAGGTGCCGCACGATCGCGAGGCCGAGACCGACGCCGGGGTGCCGCCGGGTGCTCGACGAGTCGGCCTGCCGGAAGCGGTCGAAGACGTGAGGCAGGAAAGCAGGCTCGATCCCGGGCCCGTCGTCCGTGACCGACAGCTCGAGGCACGGGCCGGTGTCCCTCAGCAGCACCTCCACGCGCCCCCCGTGGGGCGCGAAGCGGATGGCGTTGGACAGCAGGTTCCAGACCACCTGCTGCAGGCGCTCCGCGTCGCCCAGCACGCGCCCGGCCTCGGGGTCGATCGCCAGCCCGAGCCGGATGTCCCTGGCCTGCGCGGCGGGCCGCACGGTCTGCGCGGCCGACTCGATCACCTCGGACAGCCGCAGCGGGCGCAGCGTCACGTGGAACCGGCCGGTGACGATCCGCGACACGTCCATCAGGTCGCCGACGAGCTGGACCTGGGCGCGGGCGTTGCGGTCGATGGCCTGGGCGGCGCGGCTCGCCGTGGCGGCGTCGAGGCCCGGCTGGCACAGCAGGTGCGACCACCCGACGATCGCGTTGAGCGGCGAGCGCAGCTCGTGCGAGAGTGTCGCCAGGAACTCGTCCTTGAGCCGGTTGGCTTCCTCCGCCTCGGAGCGGGCGAGCCGCAAGGACTCCTCGACCCGCTTGCGCCGGCCGATCTCCAGCTGCGCGGCGCGGGTCGCTTCCTCGGCGGACGCGCGCGCCAACTGCTCCAGCCTCAGCTGGGCCCGCT
>JBGASI010000062.1:0-12879 GCA_044229815.1 Vicinamibacteria bacterium
GGGGGGCGCGGCGCAGCGCCCCCCAGGACAAGACTAGCTCGGGGCGTAGTAGCCGAGCTTGTGCCGGATCGTGAGGCCCTCGCGGGTCGGCACCCGCACGACGATGCGGCGCCACTTGCCGTCGCGGCGCACGTTCGAGGACACGTAGCCGACGCTGTACAGCGTGCGCAGCTCCTCGGCGATGCGGTCGTACACCGAGTCGAGCTCGCTCAGCGAGGTCGGGAAGTAGGCGCGGCCGCCGGTGTCCCGGGTCAGCGCGTTGATCAGGTACTCCGCCTGGCTGAAGGCCTGGCGGGTGCGGTCCTGCTGGCGGGCCGGGCGCAGGCTGATCGCGTAGATGTTGATCTCGCTCTTGCGCGCGAGCTCGAGCACCTGGTCGTCTGTCACGAGCGACGCCGTGTCTTCGCCGTCCGAGAGCAGCACCACGGCGCGCCGCCGCAGCTCGGCCGCCTTCTTGTCCTTCATCAGGTCCTTGAGGGCGACGTAGAGGGCGTTGTGCAGGGCGGTGGGCCCGGAGGCCTCGGTCTTGCGGATCGCCGTCTCGAGGGCCCCGAGGTCGTTCGTGAACGACTGCAGCGTCGTCGCGCGGTCGTTGAACTGCACCACCTGCGCCACGTCCTGCGGGCGCAGCGTCTTCGTGAAGCGGATCGCGGCCGCCTGCGCGATCGGCAGCTTCTCCTCCATCGAGGCCGAGGTGTCGACCATGAGCACCATCGAGATCGGCAGGTTCTCGTGGGTGAACAGGCTCAGGTCCTGACGGATCCCGTCCTCGAACACGGCGAAGTCGCGCTGGCCGAGGTCGGTCACGAAGTTGCCCGGCGCGTCGGTGACCGACAGGCTCAGGTTGATGATCTCGATCCCTGCCCCGAAGCTGGGCGTCTGCCGCGCCTGCGCGCGGGCGGGTTCGGGGCCCGCGGCGAGCGCGGCCAGGGGCAGGACGGCCAGGAGCAGTCGGGTCTTCATCGGTCTTTGCTTCCGTTTCGTTGTGCCGCCCGCTCAGGGCGCGGCGGAGGCCGGGACAGGCTCGCGCGTCGTCGCGGCCGGCAGCAGCACCCGGGTGCCCGGGCGAGCGACGCTGAGCTCGAGCCTGCGCTTCTTGAGGTCGGGCACCGTCGCGTAGGCCAGGCGGTAGCCCGCGCGCAGCAGCGCCGAGGCCTTGCGCAGCGCGCTGTCTATGCCCATCGGCGAGAGCACGTTCTCGTAGCGCCCGCCGGTCCCCGCGGCAAGCCGGTCGAGCACGTAGCTGATGTTCGTGCGTTGCTCGAAGTCGGCCTCGCCCCCCTCCACCTGCACGCCGAGGAACAGATCGACGCCCCTGGCCCCCTCCTCGGCGGCGCGGTACCGGTCTCGGCTGCTGAACTCGGGCCCGGTGAAGGTCACGGCCACGACCGCCGTGCGGCTGCCTTCCCGCGCCGACTTCTTGAGCTCGGCCGCCACCTCCGCCACCCCGTCGAGCACGTAGTTGCCGCCCTGCGGGGCGACGCGGCGCAGGGCCTGCCCGGCGGCCTGCCGGTCGTCGGTGAGCTCGAGGAGGCGAGCCGGTCGGTCGCCGGTCGTCCAGATGCCGTAGCGCGCCCCGTCCGGCAGGCGGGTCACCAGGCCGGTCACCGCGTCGACGACGTTGAGGCGGTAGGCGGAGCCGACCGCCGCGCTCGAGTCCACGAGGATCGCTACCGAGAGCGGCCGGCGGTCCGGCTCGAAGGAGACGATGTCCCGGGTGAGGCCGTTCTCGGCCAGGGCCACGTCCGACGCGGCGAGGTCGGCGACCTCGGCCCCCTTGTCGTCGAGCAGCGTCACCGTCAGGGCCCGGACCTCCGCGCCCGGGGCGACGGCCGCGGCGGACTGTGCGAGGAACGCCGCCAGGATCAGGCCGGACATGTGTGAGGTCTCCGTTTCCAGGGCTTGTCGGGGCCGCTGAGAGTCCCTATCCTCCACTATAGTCCGCGCTTGGGCCGGGTCAACCGATCCTCGGCGCAGCCTTCGGGGGACCCGCGTTGACCACGCCGCCGCGCGCCACGGTACTCACGATCAGCGACTCCGTCTCGCGCGGCGAGCGTGAGGACCTCTCGGGCCCGGAGGCCTGCCGCCTGCTGGCCCAGGCCGGTTTCGCGACCACGGGACCCGTCGTCGTGCCCGACGAACGCGAGGCGATCGCACGGGCGCTGCGGGCCGCGGCGCGCACGTCCAGCCTCGTCCTGACCACGGGCGGCACCGGGCTCGCGGCGCGCGACGTCACCCCCGAGGCGACGCTCGACGTGATCGAGCGCGAGGCCCCCGGCATCGCCGAGCACCTGCGCCGCGCCTCTCTCGCCGAGACGGCGCTCGCCCCGCTCTCCCGCGGGCGGGCCGGCCTCGCCGGGAACTGCCTGATCGTCAACCTGCCCGGGAGCCCGAAGGCGGTGCGCAGCGGCCTCGCCGTGCTCGTGCCCCTCCTGCCCCACGCCGTCGACCTGCTGGCGGGGCGCACCGCGCACGGCTGAAGCGCGCGAAACCCGCCGGCCGGTCAAAACCCATGCAGCGGCGCGGCTTGACCGTCCGCGCGGGCGTCTCATATGATCCGGCCGGCCCGACAGCTTGGTGGGGTGACATGCGCCCGTTTCTCTTCCTGATCCCTCTCTTCCCGCTCCTCGGGTTCCTCTTCAACTTCACGATCGGGGTTCGCGTCCTCGGCCGTCGAGCCGGGGAACACGAGGGACACGACCACGGTCACGGCGGCGCGCACCACGCGCCCTCGCCGCTCGTGGGCCTCGTCGCGGCGGGCTCGGTCTTCCTTTCCTTCCTCGTCGCCGCCTGGGGCGTCGTGCAGGCCGCCGCCGCGCCCGAACACGCGATCCTCGAGAGGCTGTGGACCTGGCTGCCCGGCGGGACCTCGCAGACGGCGCTGCACGGCGTCGCGGGCACGACGCCGTTCACGGTCGACTGGAGCTACCTGCTCGACCCGCTGTCGTCCGTGATGGTCCTCGTCGTGACCTTCGTCGGCTTCCTGATCCACGTCTACTCGATCGGGTACATGGGCCACGACCCGGGCTACGCCCGCTACATGTCGTACCTGAACCTGTTCATGTTCGCGATGCTCACGCTCGTCCTGGGCGCGAACTACGCGGTGTTGTTCGTGGGCTGGGAGGGCGTCGGCCTCTGCTCGTACCTGCTGATCGGCTTCTGGTTCCACAAGCAGAGCGCCGCCGACGCCGGCAAGAAGGCCTTCATCGTCAACCGGATCGGCGACGCGGGCTTCCTGGCCGGGATGTTCCTCGTCTTCACGACCTTCGGGACGCTCGACTTCCGGGGGGTGATGGAGGCGGCCGCGCACCTGCCGGTCGAGGCGGCGTGGGGCGGCACGCTCACCGTGATCGCGCTGTGCCTGTTCATCGGCGCCACCGGCAAGAGCGCGCAGATCCCGCTCTACGTCTGGTTGCCCGACGCGATGGAGGGCCCGACGCCGGTGTCCGCCCTCATCCACGCGGCCACGATGGTGACGGCGGGCGTCTACATGGTGGCCCGCTCGGCCCCGATCTACGCGCACGCCCCGAACGCGATGATGGTCGTGGCGATCACCGGAGGGCTCACCGCGATCTTCGCGGCCTCGATCGGCCTCGTCCAGAACGACATCAAGCGCGTGCTGGCCTACTCGACCGTCAGCCAGCTCGGCTACATGTTCCTGGCCTGCGGCGTCGGCGCCTTCACCGCCGGGGTCTTCCACCTGGCGACGCACGCGTTCTTCAAGGCGCTGCTGTTCCTCGGCTCAGGCTCGGTGATCCACGCGATGTCGGGCGAGCAGGACATGCGCCACATGGGCGGGCTCAAGGCCAAGCTGCCCTGGACGCACCTGACGATGCTGGTCGGCTGCATCGCGATCGCCGGCATCCCGCCGCTCGCCGGCTTCTTCTCGAAGGACGAGATCCTCTGGTCGGCCTACCGGATCGGCGGCTACGGCCGGCTGGTCTGGGCCCTGGGCGCGATGGCGGCGGCGCTGACCGCCTTCTACATGTTCCGCCTGTACCGGATGACCTTCAGCGGCGAGTTCCGCGGCAGCGCCGAGCAGGCGCACCACCTGCACGAGTCGCCCAAGACGATGATCGTCCCGCTGCAGGTGCTCGCGGTCGGCTCGATCGTGGCGGGCTTCGCCGGCGTGCCGGCCGTGCTCGGCGGCTCGAACTTCGTCGAGCGCTTCCTCGAGCCGGCGCTCGAGCACGCGCACCACGCGCTCACGGAGGTCTTCACGGCGCCCGTGCCCGGGCACGGCGTCGAGCTGGGCCTGATGGGCCTCTCGGTGCTGATCGCGGCGGCCGGCATCTTCGTGGCCTGGCGCTTCTACAGCGGCGGCTTCGAGACCCCGAGCCGCATCGCGGCCGCGCTGCCGGGCGTCCACCGCACGCTGCTCAACAAGTACTGGGTCGACGAGCTCTACGGCGCCGTCTTCGTGCGCGGGCTCGTGCTCGGCGGCGGCCGGGCGCTGCACGCCAACGACCGCTTCGTCGTTGACGGCGGCGACGGCGAGGTGCGCGCGGGGCTGGGCGCGAACGGCATCGCCTGGGCCGTGCGCGACGTGGTCGCGAAGGCCTCGAACCTGTGGGACCGCTGGGTGGTGGACGGGGCGGTCAACCTCACCGCCTTCCTCCTCGACAACCTGAGCTACGCCTTCCGCGCCGTGCAGGATGGCCTCGTGCAGCACTACGCGCTCAGCATGCTGATCGGCCTCTTCCTCCTCATCGCGGCCGGCCGCTTCGTGCTCGGGCTCTACTGAGGGCTTTTCGACGATGGACTTCTACCGGGAGCATCTCCTCTCCGTCATCACCTACACGCCGCTCGTCGGCGCGTTCGTGCTGCTGCTGCCCTTCTTCCGGGGCAAGCAGAACGAGAACGCCGTGCGCTGGGCGGCCAACGGCTTCGGCCTGCTGGGCTTCCTGGTCAGCCTGCCGCTTTGGTTCTCCTTCGACCGCGGCGCCGCCGGCTTCCAGTTCGTCGAGAGGGCCGAGTGGATCCCCTCGATCGGCGTGCAGTACGTCTTCGGCGTCGACGGCATCAGCGCGCTGCTGATCCTGCTGACGACGCTGCTCGGCTTCATCGCGATCCTCTCCTCGTGGACCGCGATCACCGACCGCGTGCGCCAGTACTACGTGTTCCTGCTGCTGCTGCAGGCCGGCATGATCGGGACCTTCTGCTCGCTCGACATGTTCCTGTTCTACGTGTTCTGGGAGGTGATGCTGGTCCCGATGTACTTCCTGATCGGGATCTGGGGCGGCGCGCGCCGGCTCTACGCGGCGATCAAGTTCTTCCTGTACACGCTGGCCGGCTCCGTGCTGATGCTGCTGGGCATCCTGGCCGTCTACTTCCACTCGAAGACGCTGCCGGGCCTCGAGGCGACGGGCACCTTCGACTACCAGCGCTGGCTGGCGATGGGGATCCCGCCCGACCTGCAGTTCTGGTGCTTCCTGGCGTTCTTCTTCGGCTTCGCGATCAAGGTGCCGATGTTCCCCTTCCACACCTGGCTGCCCGACGCGCACGTCGAGGCGCCCACGGCCGGCTCCGTGATCCTGGCCGGCGTGCTGCTGAAGATGGGGACCTACGGCTTCATCCGCTTCTCGCTGCCTCTCTTCCCGCAGGCGACGCTCGCCGCGGTGCCCTGGGTGGCCACGCTCGCGATCATCGGCATCGTCTACGCGGCGCTGGTCACGCTGGTGCAGAAGGACATGAAGAAGCTGATCGCCTACTCCTCGGTCAGCCACCTCGGCTTCGTGATGCTCGGCATGTTCGCGCTCAACCCGCTCGGGCTCGAGGGCAGCGTGCTGCAGATGGTCAACCACGGCCTGTCGACGGGGGGCCTGTTCCTGCTGGTCGGCCTCGTCTACGAGCGGCGCCACACCAAGGAGATCGCGCAGTTCGGCGGCCTCGCCCACGTGATGCCGGTCTACGCCACCTTCACGCTCGTGATCTTCCTGGCCTCGATGGGCCTGCCGCTGCTCAACGGCTTCGTCGGCGAGTTCATGATCCTGCAGGGGGCCTTCGCCGCGAACCGGGTCTGGGCCTACTGGTCGGTCACGGGCGTCGTGCTCGGGGCGGCCTACCTGCTCTGGCTCTACCAGCGCGTGTTCTGGGGCAAGCTGACGAACCCCGAGAACGAGAAGCTCCACGACCTGAGCGCCCGCGAGATCGCGACGCTCGTGCCGCTCGTCGTGTTGTGCTTCTGGATCGGCATCTACCCCAAGCCCTTCCTCGACTACCTGCACGTCCCGGCGGCCCGGGTCGCCGCGCTCGTGCAGCCGAGTCCGTTCGGCGAGCCGCAGACCGCCCACGCCGCGACGCTGCCCGCGCCCGCCGCGCCCACGGCGCCCGAGCCGGCCGCGAGCCCGGCGCCCGGCCACTGAGGCGCGCTCGGCACGCGTGAGCCCGCGGCTGCGCCGGCTGGCCTGGCCGGCCGCCGGCGCGGCGACCGCCGCGCTGCTGGCGGCGCTTGCCGCCTCGCTGTTCCGCGCCTACCTCGGCCGCCCGGACCTCGACCACGGCGTCCATCTCGCCTACGTGCAGCGGCTGATCGCCGACGGCGCCCTGCAGCCGCACTTCCTCTACCACCTGCTCGTGGCGGCGGCGTCCGGCTTCTCGCGCGACTACGGTCGGCTCGCGCTGGCGGCGAACGCGGTCCTCACGCTGCTCGTGCTCGCTCGCGTGGCGCTGGCGCTCCAGCTCATCCGCTCGCTCGCGGCCGCCGCCGCCTCGCCCCTGGGACGGGCGCCTGCGCTGGCGCTCGGCGTCGCGTTCTTCTTCGTGGCGCCGCTGCCGAACCCCTGGCAGCCGACGGGTGTCTACCTCGGGCAGCTCTCACCGACCGTCTGGCACAGCCCCACGGCCATCCTGCTGGCGCCGCTCGCGCTCGCGGCGTTCCGGGCCCTCGTGCTCCCCGGGCCGGCCCGCGACGGCCGCGCGGGCCTGCTGCTCGCGCTGTCGACGCTCGCCAAGCCGAACTTCGCGCTGGCCTTCGCCCCCGCGGCCTGCCTGCTGCGCCTGCGCCGGCCGCGGCCGCTCGCGCCCGCGGCGCTGCTCGCGCCCACGCTGCTGGTGCTCGCCTGGCAGTGGCAGCACGCGCGCGCCATCGCCCGCGCGCTCGAGCCGCGCGGCGGCGGCCTGCTGGCGCTCGAGCCGCTGCTCGTCTGGCGCGCCTACTCGCCGAGCCCCCTCTTCTCGGCCCTGCTCTCGCTGGCCTTCCCCCTGGCCGTGCTCGCCGCGGCCGGGCGCGGCCTGCGGCACCGGGGCCCGCTGGCGGCGGCCTGGCTCGTGGCGCTCTTCGCGATCGCGGAGTTCGCGCTGCTCGCCGAGCCCGGCCAGCGGCTCTGGGACGCGAACTACTACTGGGGCGTCGTGCCGGCGCTCTTCATCCTGTTCGTCGTCTCCGCCGCCGAGCTGCTCGCGGCGCACAGCGGCGGCCGGCTCGCCGCCGCGGGGCGCCGCGCCGCCTGGGTCCTGCTGGCCGCGCACGCCGCGAGCGGTGTCGTCGTCTGGGCCCGCCCCTACCAGATCGCCGTCGTCAACTGAGGCGCGAGCGCCTTTGCTTCCGCCCGGCCGATCCGCTAGTGTAGTTACACTGACACGGGCAACGGCCGCACGGCGGCCGCCCGTCCGGGCGAACCACGGAGGAGCTTGGCGATGATGAAGTGGCTGGGGTGTCTGGGTGCGCTCGTGCTCGTGGGCGTGGTCGTGGCCGTCGTCGCCCTCGGGGCCTACAACAACCTGGTGGGCCTGAGCCAGGCGGTCGACGCGCAGTGGGCGCAGGTCGAGAACCAGTACCAGCGGCGGGCCGACCTGATCCCGAACCTGGTCAGCACCGTCCAGGGGGCAGCCAACTTCGAGAAGTCGACGCTCGAGGCGGTCGTGCAGGCGCGCGCGAGCGTCGGCTCGCTCGACCCCTCGAAGCTGCCCGACAACCCGCAGGGGATGGCGAAGTTCCAGCAGGCCCAGGACGCCCTGTCCGGCGCCCTCTCGCGCCTCCTGGTCGTGGTCGAGCGCTACCCCGAGCTGAAGGCGAACCAGAACTTCCGCGACCTGCAGTCGCAGCTGGAAGGCACCGAGAACCGCGTCTCGGTCGAGCGCATGCGCTACAACGAGAAGGCGCAGGAGTACAACACGGCACGCCTGCGCTTCCCGACCGTGCTGTTCGCCAACCTGTTCGGCATGCGCGAGAAGACCTACTTCAAGGCCACCGCGGGCGCCGAGCGTCCGCCGGCCGTGAACTTCAACTTCGGCAGCTCGCCCGCGCCGGCCGAGCAGCGCTGACGGGCCGCGTCGTGCGCAGCGCCGCGTGCGCGCTCCTCGCCGGCGCCCTGCTCAGCGGGGCACCGGCGGGGGTGCGCGCCGAGGCGCCCCTGCCTCCGCCCCCGGCACGCCACTTCAACGACTACGCCGGGCTCGTGCCCGCGGTCGACGCGCAGCGGATCGACGCCAAGCTGCGGGAGTTCGAAGAGCAGACCTCCAGCCAGGTGCTGGTCGCCGTCTTCCCCGAGCTGCCCTCGCCGTCGCTCGAGGACTTCACCGTGCGCACGGCGACGTCCTGGAAGGCCGGTCGCAAGGAGCTCGACAACGGGGCCGTGCTGTTCGTGTTCGTCAAGGACCGCAAGCTGCGCATCGAGACCGGCTACGGCCTCGAGGGCGCCCTGACGGACGCCCTGTCGCGCCGCATCCTGGACGAACAGGTGGTCCCGCGCCTGCGCGCGGGCGACTGGACGGGCGGCCTCGAGGCGGGGGTCGACGCGATCCTGGCCGCGACGCGCGGCGAGTACAAGGCCGCGCCGCGCCCGGCCCGCCGCAGCTCGGGCCTGGCGCTCGTGATCCTGCTCGTCTTCGTGCTGATCTTCCTGTGGCTGGCCGCCCAGGGCTCGCGCCACGTCGACGTGGGTCGGACCTACGGCGGTCGCGGCTGGCGCCGCGGCGGGGGATCGTGGGGTAGCGGCGGCTTCGGTGGCGGCGGCGGCTGGTCCTCGGGCGGCGGCTTCGGTGGTGGCGGTGGCGGCGGGGGCTTCTCCGGCGGCGGTGGTTCCTTCGGTGGCGGCGGCGCCTCGAGCAGCTGGTGAGGACGACACCATGAAGCCCGACCTCTTCTTCGACGCGCTCGACGACGCACGGATCGTCGCGGCCATCCGCGAGGCCGAGGCCGTGACCCGCGCCGAGGTCCGCGTCCACGTCTCGGGCGAGGCGCACGCCGACGTCGAGGCCGCGGCCGCCGCGGCCTTCGACAGGCTCGGCATGACCGCCACGGCCGAGCACAACGGCGTCCTGATCTTCGTCGCCCCCGAGCGCCAGGGCTTCGCCGTGCTCGGCGACGCCGGCATCCACGCGCACTGCGGTGAAGCCTTCTGGACGGGCGTCGCCGTGGCCATGCGCGGGCACTTCCGCGAGGGCCGCTTCACGGAAGGCCTCGTGGCGGGCATCGCCGCGGTCGGCGCCGAGCTTGCGCGCCACTACCCGCGCCGCGCCGACGACGGCGATCGCAACGAGCTGCCCGACGACGTGAGCCGCGACTGACCATGGCCGACCGCCGCCGCAACGACCTGCTCTCGCCGCTGCTGATCGCGCTCGCCCTGATCCTGGCGCTCGCCTTCTGGGTCTTCGCTCCGTTCGTGCTGGTGTTCTCCGTGGCCGCCTGCGTCGCGCTGCTGCTCGCCCCGCTGCAGAAGCGGCTGACCGCGGCGCTCGGCGGCCGGCCGAGCCTGGCGGCGGCGGTTCTCGTCCTCGTGACCACCGTGCTCCTCCTCGTCCCGATCCTGGTCTCGCTGTTCCTGCTCGTGCAGCAGGCGAGCGCCTTCCTCGACTGGGTGCGCACGGAGCCGATGCTCGGCCCCGACGCGCTCCAGCGCTGGTGGCACGAGCTGCCGCAGCGCTACCCGGGCCTGCGCAGCTGGATCGTCTGGGTCCAGGCGCAGGTGGGCGAGCCGCTCGAGGGCGGGGTCGCCCGGGTGGCCGGCGGCGCGAGCGGGATGCTGCAGGGCGTCCTCGGCCGCGTCACGCACGCCGCCTTCGACCTGTTCCTCTTCCTGCTGATGCTCTTCTTCCTGCTGCGCGACGGGGGGCGGCTGCGCCAGGAGCTGCGACCGGTTTCGCCGTTCTCCGAGCCGCAGGAGCGGCTGATCTTCGACCACCTCGAGCGCACGATCCAGGGCGCGCTGCAGGCGGTCATCGTCGTGCCCGTCGTCCAGGGCATCCTCGCCGGGATCGGCTTCATGATGTTCGGGGTGCCGTCGCCGTTCGTCTGGGGGACCGCGGTCATCCTGGCGGCCACGGTGCCGATCGTCGGCTCGCCGCTCGGCTGGCTCCCGGCGGTCGCCTACCTCGCCCTCAAGGGCCAGACGGGCCCGGCGATCGGCCTGCTCATCTACTGCACGGTGATCGTGAGCGGCAGCGACAACGTGGTGAAGCCCATGCTGCTGCGCGGGACGGCCCGCATCCACCCCCTCCTGGGCTTTCTCTCGATCCTGGGCGGCGTCCTCGCCTTCGGCGTCTTCGGCTTCCTGATCGGGCCCGTGGTGCTGTCCCTCGTGCTCTCGGCGCTGCGCATCTACCGGCTCGACGTGCTGCGCGCCCCGCGCTCCGAGGCCTCGGGGGAAGGCCTGCACCCGGCGGTCAGCGGGAGCCAGCCGCAGACCCCAACAAGCGCCGAATCAGCGGCTTAACCCGCCTTGCCGCGCCCCGGTGGGTGTGGTACCTTCCCTGACTGTTGTCGTCCCGCTCGACTCCCCCGGAGGAACGGTTGCCAGAGGGGGGATCTGCGCGAGACCGCAACCGCGCGCTGCGTGAGGCCGCGCCGCTCCTGGGGCTCGGGATGACCCTTGCGGTCACCGTGCTCGCGGGTCTGGGCGGGGGCTACTGGCTGGACGGCCGGCTGGGAACCCGCCCGGTCTTCCTGCTCCTGGGCGGCACGCTCGGCGTGGGCGCCGCGCTCGTGTACTTCATCAAGACCGTGACGGGCTCATCGAAAGACCAGGCGGGCCGGAAGCCTTGACCCTCGGCAGATACGCGATTCTCGTGCTCGGCGTGGCGCTCGCCACGCTCGGTCTCGCCTGGCCGCTCGCGCTCGGCCGCCTCGACGCGCCCGCGCGTTCGGCCGTCCTCTTCGGCAGCGGCCTCGCCGTCGCCAACACGCTCGCCGCGCACGCGCTCGTCGTCTGGAGCAGCGCGCGGGCCTCCACGAACGCCTTCCTGGGCGCGGTGCTCGGCGGCATGGTCGGCCGCATGGCCGTGATGTTGCTGGCGGTGGCGGCGGCAGTGATCGCCCTCGGCCTGCCCAAGCTGCCCCTCGCCTTCTCGCTGCTCTCCTACTTCGTCGTCTTCCTGATCATGGAACTCTCGATACTCCACCGGCGCACCACACCGCCCGCGCGGACGGCCCGATGAGCGCGCTGCTGCTCGCGCTGCTGCTGCAGGCGACGCCGGCCGCGCACCCGGCCGCCGCCAACCCGGCCCCGGCCGAGCGCGCCGTCGAGGCGCCGGCACACGCCCAGGAACCCGCTGCCCCCGCGGGCCACGAGGCCGCGGCCCCCGAGCACGGGGAGCCCGCCGGCGCGGGCCACGAGCCGGCCGCCGGCCACGGCGAGGGACCGTCCACCGTCATCATGCACCACGTGACCGACCAGCCCTTCTTCGGGCTGCCCTCGAAGCACTTCGTCTTCCTGCTGCTGGCGGCGGCGCTCGTGATCCTGATCGCGCAGCTCGCCCTGCGCAGCTACCGGGGCGGCCGGATCCCGCGCGGGATCGGCGCCGCGGTCGAGAGCCTGGTGCTGTTCGTGCGCGACGAGATCGCCGAGCCGAACATCGGCCACGACGACGGGCGGCGCTTCACGCCGCTGCTGTGCAGCTTCTTCTTCTTCATCCTGGTCGCGGCGCTGCTGGGGCTGATGCCGTTCTCGGCCACCTCGACCGGCAACCTGGCCGTGACGATGGGCCTGGCGCTCGTCTCGTTCGCGGCCCAGCAGTACGCCGGGATCTCGAAGTACGGTGTCGCCGGCCACTTCCACAACCTGATCCCGCCGGGCCTGCCGGCCTGGCTGCTGCCGATCATGGTGCCGGTCGAGATCCTGAGCCTGTTCACGAAGCCCTTCGCGCTGATGATCCGGCTCTTCGCCAACATGCTGGCGGGGCACATGGTCATCACCACGCTGCTGCTGCTGATCTCGCTGATGGGCCAGACGAGCCTGCTCGGCGGCCTGGCGATGGCCCCCGTCTCGATCCTGCTCTCGCTGTTCATCATGCTGCTCGAGGTCCTGGTGGCGTTCATCCAGGCCTACATCTTCACCCTGCTCTCCGCCATCTTCATCGGCATGTACGCGCATCCCGCGCACTAGAGAGAATTCGACACCGGACGCACTCGCTTAGGAGGAACGACAGAATGGATCCCAAGATCATGGCGTACTTCGCCGCCGGCATCGGCGCGGGCCTCACCATCATCGGCGGCGCCGCCGGCATCGGCCGGCTGGCCGCGGCCGCCATGGAGGGCATCGCCCGCCAGCCCAACGCCGCCGGCGACATCCGCGGGGCGATGATCGTGGCCGCCGGCCTCATCGAGGGCGTCACGTTCTTCTCGCTCATCGTCACCATCCTGCTCGCGATCAAGTAGGCATCCATGCTGACGTCGCTTGCGGCCCCGCTCGTACTGGCCGCGGCCGAGGGCGGCGGGGGCGGCCTGCTGAGCGTCGACCGGACGCTCTTCTGGGCCACCCTCGTCGTCTTCGCGCTGTTCGCCTTCGTGCTCGGCAAGTTCGCCTGGGGCCCGCTGCTCAAGATCGTCGACGAGCGCGAGAAGTCGATCCGCGACCAGGTCGACTCCGCGGAGCGCGCCGCGGCCGAGGCGCGCGAGCTGCTCGCCAAGCACCAGGAGCTGGTGCGCGGGGCGGCCCGGGA
>JBGASI010000609.1:0-2812 GCA_044229815.1 Vicinamibacteria bacterium
GACCAGCTTGAACTTCCCGAGCAGGCTCGCCGCTCGGGAAGTGAGCGTCGCAGGCGCAAACGGCTACGGCTGCAGCTTGTACTCCTCGATCTTCTTGCCGAGGGTGTTGCGGTGGATCTTGAGGTCCTGGGCGGCCCGGGAGAGGTTGCCCTTGTGGCGCAGCAGCACCCGGGCGATGAACCGCTTCTCGAACTCCCGCCGGGCGTCGGCGAAGAGGATCCCCCTGTCCACCATCTCGGTGACGAGGGCTTCCAGTTGCTGCTTCACGAAGAGGCGCTCCCTTGGGGCCGGGCCCCGCGGGCCCGGCGCGCGTGTCTAGCGGGCGTCGCCGCGCAGGCGCTCCATCGCCTCCGCGTACTTCTCCACCGTACGGGCGACGACCTGCGGGGGCAGCTCCGGGCCGGGCGGCTGCTTGTCCCAGCTCAGGGTCTCGAGGTAGTCGCGCACGTACTGCTTGTCGAAGCTGGGCTGCGAGCGCCCCGGCGCGTAGCCGTCGCGCGGCCAGAAGCGCGACGAGTCCGGCGTCAGGGCCTCGTCGATCCAGACGAGCCGCCCGTCGCGGACACCGAACTCGAACTTGGTGTCCGCCAGGATGATCCCGCGCGCCTCGGCGTAGGCGCGCGCCCTCGAGTAGATCTCGAGGCTCACGCGCCGCGCCTCTTCCGCGCGCTCGCGGCCGACCGTGGCTGCCATGGTGTCGAACGGGATGTTCTCGTCGTGCCCGGTCTCCGCCTTCGTCGCCGGCGTGAAGATGGGTGGCTGGAGCTGCTCCGACTCGCGCAGCCCCGGCGGCAGCGCGATCCCGCACACCGCGCCGGTCGCCTTGTAGTCCTTCCAGCCCGAGCCGACGAGGTAGCCGCGCACCACGCACTCGACCGGCAGCACGTCCGTCTTCACCACGATCATCGAGCGGCCCTCGAGCTGGTCGCGGAAGGCCTGCAGCTCGCGCGGGTACTCGGAGACGTCGGCGGTGATCACGTGGTTCGGGACGAGCCCCTCGAGCAGGCGGAACCAGAACAGCGACACCTGCGTCAGCACGACGCCCTTGCCGGGGATCCCGGTGGGCAGCACGACGTCGAAGGCGCTCAGGCGGTCGGTCGCGACGACCAGCAGGCGGTCGCCCAGGTCGTACACGTCACGCACCTTGCCCCGCCTCCAGAGAGCGACGCCAGGCAGGTTCGTCTGCAGGAGGGGCGGCGTGGTCGAGTCGGTCTTCATCTTCTCTTCCGTGAGCGCTCGCGCCCAGTGCGTCGCGTGCGGCGAGGGGCGGGAAGTCTACAAGAAGCGTGCAGCGCGAGGCAAGGGTGAAAAGCACACGGGCGGGCCGTGCGCGGCCCGCCCGTGATCGTGTTCCTGCTGAAGCGTTTACGGAATGGACGGCTTCGCGGTGGGCGTCGCTTCCGCCGGCAACGTCTTCGGCGGGGCCGGCATCGCGGCCGGCGCGGCCGGCGTCGCGGCGGTCGCGGGCGCCGCGATCGGCTCGTCGGCGATCGCCGCGGGCTCCGCGCCCTTCAGGCCCACGTCGCCGTCGGCGTGCACCCGCACCAGGCTGCCGCCCTCCGCGGTGCGTCCCTTGACGCGCTTGCCGGCGTCGCGCTCGCCGCCGACGACCGTGAAGCCGCTCACGTCCGCGACCTCGAGCTGGCCGCGGCGCGACTCCGCCTCCACGTCGACGCGGCTGCCCGTCGGGATCTCCAGGTGTGCCTCGCCGTGGGTGACCGAGACGCTGACAGCCGCCGCGATCGCTGCGCGCGGTTCGAGGCTGGCGTTGCCGCGCTCGAGCTCGACGTCGACCGCGCCCGTGAAGCCCTCGAGCTGCACGTCGCCGCCGGAGGCGCGCACGCGCGCGCCCTGGGCGAGGCCCTTGAGCGTGGCGTGGCCGTGCTGGACCTCGACCTCCGCCGGACCGCCGACGCGCTCGAGCTCGACGCCGTCGAACGACGATTGGGCGACGACGCCACCGGTCACGTCCTCGGCTTCCACCAGGCCGTGTTCGGCCTTCGCGCGCACGGAGCCGCCCACGCGGGCGAGGTGCAGGCCGCCGAAGCTCGTCTCGACGTCGGCCTTGCCGCGCACGTCGCTGCCGCGCACCTCCGAGTGGCCGGCCCGCACGACCAGATCGCCGGTCGTGCGCTCCACCGTCACGCCGCCGTGTTGCTGCTCGATCTGCAGGGCCGCCGCGTCGCGCACGGTCAGCTCGCCGTGCTGCACGTCGAGCTTCGCCTGGCCGGCGAGCGAGGAGGCCTCGACGCTGCCGTGGCGCGAGGAGAGATCGAGCGCGCCGCCGATCCCGCTCACCTTCACGTCGCCGTTGCGGCTCTCGAGCCTGACGTCGCCCGCCACGCTCTCGACCGTCACGCCCTCGAAGGACGAGCTGACGTCCGCCGCGGCGACGCCCTGCAGGTCGACCCGCCCGTGCTCGTTGCGCACCGCCACCAGCGCGTCCGCCGGGGCCTCGATCTCGAGGTGGGTCTCGAAGCCCACGTCCTCGCGCCGGCCCAGCTCGTCGCGGTTCGTGCCGATCCGCAGCGGCTGGCCGTCCCCGGAGAGCCGCAGCAGCACGCCGTCGGCGAAGAGGCGGGCCTTCTCCTCGGTCGCCTGGTAGACCACCTTGCGCAGCGTCACCTTCACGACGCCCGCGGCGCCGGCGCTGACGCGCACGTCGCCGAAGGCGTTTCTCACCTCGAGCCGCGACGCCGCGGCCACCGTCTGCGTCTGCGTCTGCTCGAAGCTGTAGGAGGGGCCGTAGAAGCGGCCGCTCATCACGCGGCAGCCCTCGGGCCCGATCCGCACGTCGCCGCGCACGTTCCAG
>JBGASI010000610.1:0-2807 GCA_044229815.1 Vicinamibacteria bacterium
GATCGGCGCGCGGGGCCTCTCGAACGCCTCCGCCGCGCCGCGCGCCGGGGCACCGGAGAGCGACGACGGGCCGATCCTCCAGATCGGCGACGACGTGGCGCTCGCGACCACCCGGCACGGGAAGGTGCGCGGGTACGTGCTGCGCGGCATCCACCGCTTCCTGGGCATCCCCTACGGCGCCGACACCTCGGGGAAGAACCGCTTCCGTCCGCCGCAGGCGCCCAAGCCGTGGACGGACGTCTTCGCGGCCCTGTGGTGGGGCAACTCGGCCCCCCAGAACATGGAGGGCCGCTACGCGGACCGCCACTACGCCTTCCGCGACCACTGGAACTACGACGACGTCAGCGAGGACTGCCTGCGCCTCAACGTCTTCACACCGACGCTCGGCGACGGGAAGAAGCGCCCGGTGCTCGTCTGGTTGCACGGCGGCGGCTTCGTGAACGGCAACGGCATCGAGCACGACGGCTACGATGGCGAGAACTTCGCGCGCCTCGGCGACGCGGTCTTCTGCTCGATCAACCACCGCCTCGGCCCGCTCGGCTACTGCGACCTGGCCGGTGTCGGCGGCGAGCCGTTCGCCGCCTCCGGCAACGTCGGCATGCTCGACTGCGTCGCGGCGCTCGAGTGGGTGCGCGACAACATCGCGGCCTTCGGCGGCGACCCGGGCAACGTGACGATCATGGGCCAGTCGGGCGGCGGGGCGAAGGTCTGCGCCCTGACGGCGATGCCGGCGGCGAAGGGTCTCTTCCACAAGGCGGTCGTGCTCAGCGGCGCCTCCTTGAAGATGGGCGACAAAGCGTACGCCGAGAAGCTCGGCGCCGCGGTGCTCGCCGAGGCGGGCCTGCAGGCAGCGGAGATCGGCAAGCTGCAGGAGCTGCCCTGGAAGGAGTACGACGCGCTCGCCACGAAGGCGCAACAGAAGCTGGCCGAGGGCGGCGGCGGCATGCGCCGGGGCTTTGGCCCCGTCGTGGACGGCGTCGTGCTGCCGCAGCACCCCTACGCCCCCGAGGCGGCGCCGACGGCAGCCGGCGTCCCCCTGCTGATCTGCTCGACATTCAACGAGCAGTCGCCGAGCTGGCCCGACGCCTCGCTCGAGAACGTGACGCTCGAGCAGGTGGTCGAGAAGGTGAAGCTGCGCGCCGGCTTCGGCGCCGGCTTCGGGGACAAGGCGAAGGACGTGGTGGACGCATACGCCAGGGCGTTTCCGGGCAAGAGGCCGGTCGAGATCTGGTCGCTCGTCAGCAGCAATCGGCAGAACGTCGTCGCGCTCGCCGACGCCAAGTCGAAGCAGCCGGCGCCCGTCTACGTCGCCTGGTTCGGCTGGCAGCCGCCGATGTTCGGCGGCCGGATGCGCGCCTTCCACTGCCTCGACATCAGCTTCTGGTTCGGCAACACCGACCTGATGTGGAGCCACACCGGCGGCGGCGCGCGCCCGCGCCGGCTCTCGACCCGGATGGCCGCCTCGCTGCTGCAGTTCATGAAGACCGGCGACCCGAACGGCGGCGGCCTTCCCGCGTGGCCGCGTTACACCCCGGCGCAGGGCGAGACGATGGTCCTCGACGACACCTGCGAGGCCCGCAACGACCCGGACCGCGAGGCCCGCAGGGCCCTGCCGCCGCCGGCGTGAGCGGCGGCCTCGAGGAGCGAGCCCGAAGCGCAGCCGGATGCCGAGCGAGACGAGCTCGCCGGGGTAACGGCTCGACGGCCGCTGACTCGAGACGGCCGTCGCGCGGGTCAGCGTCCACGGGGCGGTGGCCGTCGACCTCTGAGCCTCACGGCGCGCACTGCCGCTTCACGAGCTGGGTGATCTCCTGGCTCGACGGAGGGTTCTCGCCGAGGCCGAGCGTGTGGAGCAGCTCGTGGATCACGTAGACCTCGGCCTCGACTCGATCGCGCTCGACGGTCTGCAGGAAGGGCCGGCACACGACGACCCGCGGCACGCCGCTCACCGTCAGGAGCTGGGACTGCCCGCCGCCGCACAGCGGCCGGCGGGAGCCGTCGAGGAACGGCACCATGCCGAGATACTCGTCGACCGCCACGCCGAACGTCTCGAGCCGGGCCGCGAGCGGCCGTCCGTCGTGGTCGCGCAGCGTCTCCAGCAGTGCGCGACACCCGGGGGCCCGCAGCCGCCGCGCGGCGCCCGCACGGGCGATGTCGACCACCTTCGCCTCGTACGCGGGCAGGGGACGAAGGCCGGCCTGCGCCCACCCGGCGGCGGTGCCGGCGAGGAGCGAGGCGACGGCGAATCCCGCGACCCGTGCGGCCCGGCGGCGTCCGTGGCTCATGGCGTGTCCCCCTTCGCCAGCCACGGACGGCGGATCGCCTTACGGATTCCTCGAGGCGCGCTAAAGTTCGGCTGAAGCCGCCATGCGCCACGTGTTCGCGGACTTCGCGCTCGACGCCGACACCCGCCAGCTGCTGCGCGGGAGCGCCGTCGTCCCGCTCGGCCCGAAGGCGTTCGACTTCCTGGAGCTGCTCCTGCGGGAGCGGCCGCGGGCCGTCTCGGTCACCCGCCTGCGCGCGACTGTCTGGCCGAGCACGCACGTGGGCGCCGCGAGCCTTCACATGCTCGTCTCCCAGGTCCGCGCGGCGCTCGGCGACGACGCGACGGCGCCGCGGTTCATCCGCACGGTGCCGCGGTTCGGCTACGCGTTCTGCGGCGAGGCCCCGGGCGGGGCGGCCTTGCCGGCGCGCGGGTCACGGGCCAGAGTGGGCGGCGAGGCCGGCGCCTGCTGGCTCTCCACGAGCGAGGGCGACCTGCGGGTCCTGGAGGGCGACAACGTGATCGGCCGCGCCTCGGAGCTGTC
>JBGASI010000063.1:0-18148 GCA_044229815.1 Vicinamibacteria bacterium
GAGCCCTCGAGCTGGTGCTCGACCAGCGACAGCACGTCGAGCAGGACCTTGTTGACGTCGACCTGCTCGAACTCGGTGCCGCTCGAGCGCGAGAAGTTGAGCAGCCCGTTGACGATCTTGGCCGCGCGGAAGCTCTGCTTCTCGATCTTCTCGAGCACCTCCTGGCGCGGGTCGCTCTCGTCGAGCTGGCCGCGCAGCAGCTGCGTGTAGGAGGAGATGCCGGCGAGCGGCGTGTTCACCTCGTGGGCGACGCCGGCGGCGAGCAGGCCCACCGAGGCCATCTTCTCCGTGTGCTGCAGCTGCTCCTCGAGCCGGACGCGGGCGGTGACGTCGTCGAGGATCAGGATCGTGCCGCAGCGCTCTCCGGGCGCGGACTGGAACGGCGCGATCGAGACGTTGACGATCAGGCTGCGCCCGTCGGCCGAGGGCAGGTGCAGCTTGTAGATGTGGGCGATCTCCTCCCGGTCGCCCAGCACCAGCGAGCCGCGCAGCGCCTCGAGGAACGCCTCGGGGAAGACGGCGTCGAGCGCCCGACCGAGCACCTGCAGGCGCTGCCGGCCGTCGAGCGTCTCCATCGCGCGGTTCCAGCGCACGAGGCGGCCCTCGAGGTCGAGCACCACGATCCCGGAGTCGAGGCTCTCGAGGATGTTCTCGTTGTACTCCTTCAGCCCGCGCAACTCCTCGGCCTTCTCGCTGAGGCTGCGGAACAGGCGGCCGTTGAGGATGGCCGAGGCCGCCTGCGCGCACAGAGCCTTCAGCAGGTCGACCTCCTCGCTGTCGAGCGGCTCGAGCCCGTCTTTGCGGCCGACGCCGAGGACCGCGATCACCTCGCCCTTGACCCGGCAGGGGAACAGCCAGGCCAGGCCGCGCGTGGCCAGCTCCGGCTGCTCGCCGCTGGCGGACTCGGCGTCGAGTGGCTGGCCGGCCTCGAGCCTCTGCAGCAGCGAGCCGGCGCGCAGGTGCGGGCTCTCGGCCCCGCGCGCGACGCCGCGGCTGCGGAACGCCGCGAAGGCGCCGTCCTCGCCCGGCAGGAAGACGACCAGCTCGCGCACCGGCAGCGCGGCGGCGATCCCTTCGAGCAGCCGCTCGCAGGTGCGCTCGAGGTCGAGGTCGGCGTTGAGGTCCTCCGCCAGCCGCACCAGGGCCTTGCGCGACGAGTAGCGCTCGCGGTAGGACAGCCGCTCCAGCGCGTCCTGGATCCGCGACTTGACCGGGGTGAACAGCAGCACCACGACCAGGGCGCTCAGCAGCGCCACCAGCGTGCCGTGCGGCTCTTCCCAGATCACGTCGGTGAGACCGACGGTGAGCAGCGCCAGGCCGACGATCACCGCCAGCGCCAGCACGTAGCCGAGGCCGCGGCGGAAGATCAACTCGACGTCCATCAGCCGGTGCTTGACGACCGCGTAGGCCAGCGAGAGCGGGATGAGGGCGAGCGGGCCGTAGCCGGCCAGCTGCATCGCGACGCCAGGCTCGCGGCCCAGCGCGAAGGGCAGCGCGTAGAAGGCGAGGAACGGGAAGGCGCCCGAGGCGGTGCCCCAGACCAGCCACTTCACCTGCCGCCGCCCGGTCAGGCTGCGGGTGCGCCGGTACGAGCGCAGGAGCACCGCGAAGGCGAGCGCGAAGACGCTGGCGAAGTAGAGCGGCTTTGCGGAGTCGATCGCCTCGATGATGCCCCACAGGGCGCCCGGCTCCTCGCCGCGCGAGAGCAGCGCCTGGGCCATCACCGCCGCGCCGGTGACCACCAGCGCGGGCATGTAGAGCGTCGGCACGATCCACAGCCGCTCGGCGCGCAGCCGGCGCTCCGGGAACGTCAGGCAGAAGTGCAGGAACACGACGGGCAGGAACAGGGTCGCCACGTGGTCGGTCCAGACGAACACCCAGTCCGCGAGGCCGAGCTCGCCCGTGTACGAGGTCGAGTACATCAGGAAGAACAGCACGCACACCGCGTAGAAGTGCAGGGTGGTGCGGTCGGCCGGCCGCCGCAGCAGGACGACGCTGCCCACGACCAGGCTGAAGAAGCCGGCGAGCGAAAGGTAATAGAAGGCGCTCGCGTTGCCCTGCGGCAGCGGCTGCAGCAGCACGGTGAGCGCCCGGCGCTCCTGCTCGCGCAGCAGGCTGTACGACACGCGCTCACCCCGCCGGCGTGCCGCCAGCGTCCCGTCGAGCCGCGCCGGGCTGAGGACCTCCTCGCCGTCCACGGCGAGCAGGACGTCGCCGGTGCGCACGCCCGCCCGGGCCGCGGGCCCGCCAGGCGCGACCCGCACCGCGACGAGGCCCTGGGGCGCGGCGGTCCAGAAGACGCCGTCGTCCATCACCGTCCACGTCGCCTTCAGGGCGATGTTGTAGACGCCGAGAGACGCCAGGAGCAACCCGGCCAGGACGACGATCGCGTTCTTGAGCCGCCGGTTCCCCATGTCGAGCGCGGCTCCGCTCGGGCGAGCCAGCCGCGCCTCTTCTGGTAGCAATCGACGTGCCGAGTCCGATCGCGTTGCGGGCGAGTTAAGTGCTTGCAGATGAATCGCTTTTCACCCGATCCCGACCGCTTGAATCCACCGAGTCGAATGCGGAACCAACGTCTTGGATGCCCATCTCGAGCCAAAAAGAGGGAGGCTCAACGGGCCTCCCTACTGCCATCGCCGAGCGAGGTCCCGCGCTCTCAGAAGCGGACCGAGATGCCCCCCACCACGCGTGTCGGCGGGTCCTGAACGGCGAACTCGTCGAGGAAGCCGCCCTCGGAAGCCTCGTAGAACATGTTGCGCACGGCGAGCAGCAGCTCCCAGTCGGCACGTGTCAGGGGCTCGAGGAACGGCAGGCCCTGGGTGAGTTGCACGTCGAAACGGGCCGCGCTGCCGCCGGCGCGGCGTTCGCTGCTCAACGGCGGGCGACTCTCGGCCAGGGTGTTCAGCCGGTACAGGGCCGACACCCGCGTGTCCGTCCAGTCGATCACGGTCTCCAGCCGCGCCACGAGGTCGTGGTAATCGGCCTGGCCGTACGACGTGAGCGGGGAGGCGAAGAACGGCTCGTCCCGCCGCGCCCGCCCGAAGGTGTAGGTGAGCGAGCCGTCCAGCACCCGGCCGAAGCGGTGGCCCAGCGTCAGGCCGAACCCGCGCGCGTCCGTGTGGCCGGCGTTGCGCACGAGAGGGCCACGGCCGTCGAACGTCGTCAGCAGCGAGTTGCTCGTCGTCTCTCCGAACACGGCCGTCGCGATGCGCGAGGCGCCTGCCCGGTGCTCGACGCCCAGCTCCGTGCGCACCGTTCGCGAGGCGCGCAGGCCGTCCCCGAGGCGGGCCCAGGTCATGGCGGGCGAGGAGGCCACCGTCGACAGGGTCAACAGGTCGCCACCGGGGGCCAGGGTGCGTGTTTCGATCGAGCCGCGCACGACGTTGCCGGTCGTGCCGCCCACCTCGAGCTGCAGGATCGCGTCGGCGTGGTTCGAGTCGGGCAGGAAGCCGATGTACGTGTAGCGCACGCCGGTGGTCGCCGTCAGGCGATCGGCGAGGCGCCAGCGGTCGCGCGCGAACACGGCGCCCACGGCCCGCTGCTCCGGCGGCGCCAGCTCGCCCGCCAGCGGCGCGCGCGCAGCGTCCGCGCCGTAGCCGGCCCCCGCCACGACCTCGTGCCTCGAGCCGGGCTCGATCACGAACTCGGCGGCCGTGCGCCAGGCCCGGCCCTCGTTCTCGGCCATCAGGCCGCCGAGGCTCCAGCGCACGCCGTCGGCGAGGCGTCCCGAGAGGCGCAGCGCGCCGAGGCCGCCCGGCATCCCGAGGCTGCTGTCGCCGGTGGCGCTCGTGTTCGAGGTGGCGACGAGCTCGACCGTGCCGGCGCGCGGGCCGCGCTCGGCGAGCGACGCCGGCGCGGGCGCCGAGGCCGACGGCCCGGGCGGCCCGGACGCGGGGGCGCTCGCCTCCTGCCCCGTCGTCTCGAGCACGGAGCGCCGCTTGTGGCGCATCAGCCACTGCCACTCGCGCCGCGCCTCGGACTGACGCTCCGCCGTCGAGGGCTCGGCGCCGCGCTCCGCCTCCTCACCGACCGGCGTCAGGCTGACGGTGAAGAGGGAGTCCCGGTGCGGCAGGACGGTCACGTGCTGGGCCGGGGACGGCTGGTGCCCGGTCCCGATCGCGCGCAGGGTGTACGACCCGGGCGGCAGCGAAGGCAGCACGAACTGGCCCTGGCTGTCGGTCAGCGTGACCAGGTTGCCGCCACGGATACCCTTGCCGAACAGCGAGATGACGGCGCCCGCCACCGGCGCGCCGTGCGTGCTCTCCACCCAGCCCACGACCCCGCCCCCCTCGTCGGCGCGCGCGGGCGCAGAGGGAGCGATGAATGTGGAGGCCACGACAGCCCACCCGAGGCGGCGGCAGGAACCCAGCGTAACTGTCCTCCTAGGGGTGAAGATACCGGTTGGCAGTCCCGACCGTAGCAGCCGAGGTTCGCCCTGTCAACAGCGGCTGCCCAAGCCCTTCGGCTCATGCGGGCGCCTGCGCGCGTGTGCTATAAGTGCGGCGACTGAACCGCGCTTCCCGATGCCCAGAATCCACGACGTGACGGTGCCTCTCGCGACGGGTCTGGCCAGCTACCCCGGCGACCCTCCGTTCAGCCTCGAGCCCGCGGAGGGCCAGGCCGGTCGTGCCTACCGCCTGAGCCGCCTGGGCCTGTCGACCCACACCGGCACGCACGTCGACGCCCCCGCCCACTTCATCGCCAACGGCGCCACCGTCGACCAGCTGCCGCTCGAGATCCTGATGGGCAAGGCGCGGGTCGTCGAGATCCGCGCCCGCGAGCGCATCGAGCGCTCCGACCTCGAGGCGCTCGACCTGCGCGACGACCTGCGGGTGCTGCTCAAGACGCGGATGTCGGGGCAGCTGCTCAAGCCCGGCTACCACGAGGACCACGTGTTCCTGGCCGGCGACGCGGCCGCGTACCTCGCGCAGGCGGGGATCAAGCTCGTCGGCTTCGACTACCTCTCCGTCGACCGTTCGGGCTCGACGGAGTTTCCGGCGCACCACGCCCTGCTCGGCGGCGGTGTGATCGTGGTCGAGGGGCTCGACCTGTCGGAGGTCGCCCCGGGGGAGTACGAGATGGCCTGCCTGCCCCTGCGCATCGCCGGGGGAGACGGGGCGCCCGCCCGCGTCGTCCTCCGGTCGCGCGGCTGACGGGGCGCCCCGGAGGGGGCTCGTGAACGTCCTGCTGCTGCGTGACGTCGCCGCGATCCTGCTGGCCGGCGGGGCCGGCGAGCGGCTCTACCCGCTGACCCGCGAGCGCGCCAAGCCGGCGGTGCCGTTCGGCGGCCCCTACCGGCTGATCGACTTCACGCTGTCGAACTGCATCAACTCCGGGCTGCGCAAGATCTTCATCGCCACGCAGTACAAGGCGCAGAGCCTGAACCGCCACGTGCGGATGGGCTGGAACGTGGTCAACCGCGAGCTCGGCGAGTTCATCGAGATCCTGCCGCCGCAGAAGCGGACGGGCGAGCACTGGTACCTCGGCACGGCCGACGCCGTCTGGCAGAACGTATACGCGCTCGAGCGCGAGCGGCCGCGCTGGGTGATCGTGCTCTCCGGCGACCACATCTACAAGATGGACTACGGCAAGATGCTGGACGTGCACATCGCCCGCGGCGCGCGGCTGACCGTCGCGGCGATCGAGGTGCCGCTCGCGGAGTCGGGGCGTTTCGGCGTGCTCGAGGTCGACGCCGAGGGCCGCGTCGTCGGCTTCCGCGAGAAGCCGGAGCGGCCGCCGAGCGCGCCCTGGAGCCCCGGGGCCTGCCTCGCCTCGATGGGCGTCTACATCTTCGACACCGACCTGCTCGTGCGCGAGCTGCGGCGGGACTCCGAGGCCGACTCGACCCACGACTTCGGGCGCGACATCCTGCCCTGGCTGATGGCGCAGAAGGAGCGCGTCTTCGCCTACCTGTTCTGGGACGAGAACAAGAAGGAAGCGCAGTACTGGCGCGACGTCGGCACGATCGACGCCTACTACGAGGCCTCGATGGACCTCGTCCAGGTCGACCCGGTCTTCAACCTGTACGACCCCGACTGGCCGCTGCGCACCTACCAGCCGCAGCTGCCGCCGGCGAAGTTCGTCTTCGCCGAGGACGGCCGCCGCGGCGTGGCCACGGAGTCGATCGTCTCGATGGGCTGCATCGTCTCCGGCAGCTCGGTCAGCCGCTCCGTGCTGTGCCCGGACGTGCGCCTGCACTCCTACTGCGACGTGCAGGACTCGATCCTGCTGCCGGGCGCCGTCGTCCAGCGCAACAGCCGCATCCGCCGCGCCATCATCGACCGCGGGGTGGAGGTCCCCCGCGGCGCCATCATCGGCCACGACCCCGTCGAGGATCGCCGCCGCCACACCGTCTCCGAGGGCGGCGTCGTGGTCGTGACGCCCGGCGAGGAGTGCCTCGTCGACCGGAGCCTCTCTTGACGGGGGCGCCGCGTCGCGCCCCCGTCGCCCCCCGCGCGCGCCGCGGAAGCGAGTTCCGCTGCGCGCCCAGCCTGCTGCCTTCTGCACTGTGAGGAACCAGATGACCACGATCGATTCCGTTTTCGCACGCGAGATCCTCGATAGCCGCGGCAACCCGACCGTCGAGGTCGAGGTCGTGCTCGAGGGCGGCGCCATGGGCCGCGCGGCGGTGCCCTCGGGCGCTTCCACCGGCGAGCGGGAGGCCGTCGAGCTGCGCGACGGCGACAAGAAGCGCTTCGGCGGGAAGGGCGTGCGCAAGGCGGTCGCGGCGGTCAACGACCTGCTCTCGACCGAGGTGATCGGCGAGGACGCGCTCGACCAGGCGCTGGTCGACCAGCTGATGATCGACCTCGACGGCACCGACTTCAAGAAGAAGCTGGGCGCCAACGCGATCCTCGCCGTCTCGCTCGCGGTGGCGAAGGCGGCGGCGGAAGCGGCCGGCCTGCCCCTCTACCGCTACATCGGCGGGGTGAACGCCCGCACGCTGCCGGTGCCGTTCATGAACATCCTCAACGGCGGCGCCCACGCCGACAACAAGGTCGACTTCCAGGAGTTCATGATCGTCCCGCACGGCTTCAGCTGCTTCGCGGACGCGCTGCGCGCCGGCACCGAGGTGTTCCACGCGCTCAAGGGCGCGCTCAAGAAGAAGGGCTACTCCACCTCGGTCGGCGACGAGGGCGGCTTCGCGCCGAACGTGAAGTCGAACGAGGAGGGGATCGAGACGATCCTCGAGGCGATCACGGCGGCCGGCTACAAGACCGGCACCCAGGTGGCCCTCGCCTTCGACGTGGCCGCCTCGGAGTTCCACGAGTCCAAGAACAAGTACGTGCTCAAGAAGTCCGGCGCCGGCGTGAAGACCTCCGACCAGCTGATCGCGATGTACGAGAAGTGGGCCAAGGTCTACCCGCTCGTCTCGATCGAGGACGGCCTCGGCGAGAAGGACTGGGCGGGCTGGGCCGACCTGACGAAGGCGCTCGGCGACAAGCTGCAGCTCGTGGGCGACGACCTCTTCGTCACCAACACGAAGATCCTGGCCGAGGGCATCGAGAAGCACATCGCGAACTCGATCCTGATCAAGGTGAACCAGATCGGCACGCTCACCGAGACGCTCGACGCGATGGCGCTCGCCTCGCGCGCGGGCTACACCTCGATGGTCTCCCACCGCTCGGGCGAGACCGAGGACGCCACGATCGCGGATCTGGCGGTCGCCACGAACTGCGGCATGATCAAGACCGGCTCCGCCTCGCGCACCGACCGCGTCGCGAAGTACAACCAGCTGCTGCGGATCGAGGAGGAGCTCGGCCCGATGGCCCGCTTCGCCGGCCGCTCGGCCATCAACCCGCGCGTCTGAGCGCAGCGAGGACGCGCGTGAAGAGCCACGGGTGCAGCGAAGCGCACCCGTGGCTCAACCCGCCCCGGCCGGCGCCGCCGTCACGCCGTCCGCGGTTGCCGCAGGCACACCGACGCCTCGGCCCGTGGTCGGGTTCGGCCCGCCGTCCGCGCTACTGCTCTTCGTCCTCGACCGTGATCTTGAGCGAGCGCAGGAACTTCTTGTCGAGCGGCGTCATGCGCAGCGGCGTCGGGTCGGCCTTCTCGACCCGCACGTCGAAGGCGGGGGCGGCCGCGCCCTCGCGCCGCTCGCTGCGGGTGAAGCCGATCGTCGCCTCGAGCGCGACCGAGACGTCGTAGCCCTCGGCGCGGATGCGGTTGAGCAGATGGGCGACCTGGGGCGACTCGGCGAGGATGCGGCGCAGGGTCGCGCCGACCTCCTCGGCCAGCCGTGTGACGTCTTCTCCTGCCGCCTGCTCCATGTGGTCGTGGACCCCTGGCCGTGAAAATGATGACAACCCGCGCTGAAGCGTGTCAAGCGAGCGCCGTCGGCCGGGCCGAGGTGAGCTACCCGTGACCAAGCCAGTCCAGCCGGAACGCGTGTTCCACACCGCCTCGGATCTCGTGCGTGAGCGGCTCTACGGGCCCGCCTCGCCGGGGGAGCCGCCCGCGGCCCCGCCGCCCGGGGAGTACCCGTTCACCCGCGGGCTGCATCCGAGCGGCTATCGCGGCCGGCTCTGGACGATGCGGCAGTACGCCGGCTTCGGCACCGCGGCGGAGTCGAACCGCCGCTACCGCTACCTGCTCGAGCGCGGCACCACCGGCCTCTCGGTCGCCTTCGACCTGCCGACGCAGATCGGCTACGACTCGGACGACCCCCACGCGCTCGGCGAGGTGGGCAAGGTCGGCGTCGCGATCGACAGCCTCGAGGACATGGAGCTGCTGTTCGAGGGCATCCCGCTCGAGCGCGTCTCCACCTCGATGACGATCAACGCGACGGCCGCGATCCTGCTCGCCCTCTACGTCGCCGTGGCGCGGCGCCGCGGCATCCCGGAGCACGAGCTCTCGGGCACCGTGCAGAACGACATCCTGAAGGAGTACGTGGCCCGCGGGACCTGGATCTACCCGCCCGGGCCCTCGTTGCGGCTCGTCACGGACCTCTTCGCCTATTGCGCCGAGCGCGTGCCGAAGTGGAACACCATCTCGATCTCCGGCTACCACATCCGCGAGGCCGGGGCGACGGCGCCGCAGGAGATCGCCTTCACCTTCGCCAACGCGATCGAGTACGTGCGCGCCGCCCGCTCCGCGGGGCTCGACCCCGACCGCTTCGGCGAGCGGCTGTCGTTCTTCTTCGCCTGCCACTCGGACTTCGTCGAGGAGGTCGCAAAGTTCCGCGCCGCGCGCCGGCTCTGGGCGCGCATCATGAAGGAGCGCTTCGCGGTCGCCAACCCGAAGGCCCAGCAGTGCCGCTTCCACGTGCAGACCGGCGGGGTCACCCTGACCGCGCAGCAGCCCGACAACAACGTCGTGCGCGTCGCGCTGCAGGCGCTGGCCGCCGTGCTCGGCGGCTGCCAGAGCCTGCACACCAACGCGCGCGACGAGGCCCTCGCGTTGCCGACCGAGGCCTCGGCCCGGCTGGCGCTGCGCACCCAGCAGGTCGTCGCCTACGAGTCGGGTGTCGCGCAGACCGTGGACCCGCTCGGCGGCAGCTACGCGGTCGAGGCGGCGACCGACGCGCTCGAGCGGGAGGCGTTGCGCCTGATCGAGCGCATCGAGTCGCGGGGCGGGGCTCTGCGCGCGATCGAGCGCGGCGACGTCCAGCGCGAGATCCAGGAGTCGGCCTACCGCCACCAGCGGCAGGTGGAGTCGGGCGAGCGCGTCGTGATCGGCGTGAACCGTTTCCAGGAGGACGACGAGCCCCTGCCGCTGGACCTGCTGCGCATCGACCCCGAGGTCGAGCGCGCGCAGTGCGCGCGGCTGGCGGCGCTGCGCGCGCGGCGTGACCCGGCGGCGTGCGGGGCGTCGCTCGACGCGCTCGAGCAGGCCGCCCGCTCGGGCGCCAACCTCGTGCCGGCGATGGTGGACGCGGTGCTCGCCTGGGCGACGGTCGGCGAGATCGCGCACCGGCTGCGGGGCGTCTTCGGCGAGCACCGCGAGACCCTCGTCCTGTGAGCGCGGCGGGGGCGGGCCTGAAGCGGCTGCTGTTCCGCCTGAGGCCGGAGGAGGCCGCCGCGCTCGCCTTCGTGCTGCCGACGAGCTGGCTCACGCTCTCCGCCTACGCCTACGCGCGCGAGGCGGGGGTGCTCGGCCCGAAGTACCCGGGGGGCGTCGTGCGCCTGGCGGCGGTCGTCGTGCTGCTGGCCGCGCTCGCGCTCGCGCTGCGCCGCTGGCCCGCGTCCCGGGCCGTGCAGGCCCTGCGCGAGACCGTGCCGCTGCTGGCCTGCTTCCTGATCTACACGAACCTGCACGACACGATCGGCTTCGTGAACCCGCACGACGTGCACTACTGGCTGGTCGGGCTCGACCAGGCGATCTTCGGCGTGCAGCCCTGCGTCTGGGCCGAGCGCTTCATCACGCCCTGGCGCACCGAGCTGATGCAGTTTCTCTACCTGGGCTTCTTCTGGATCGCCCCGTCGACCAGCTTCATCCTGCTGCTGCAGCGGCGCTGGCCCGAGTTCCGGGCGGCGACGGTCGGGCTGATCGCCTGCTTCTTCACGGGTTACCTGCTGTACGTGATCTTCCCGGCCGCTCCGCCGCGGCTCGTCCTGGTCTACGAGTTCACGAAGAACCTGCGCGGCTACCCGGTCGGCTTCTCCGCGCTCTCGGCCGGGGCCTTTTCGCTGCTGCCGGTCGACTCGCGCGCCGCGTTCCCCTCGCTGCACGCGGCGGCGTCGACGGTGGCCCTCGCCTTCGCCTGGCGCTGGGCCCGCCGCTGGTTCTGGCTGGCGCTGCCGTTCGCCGTTGGCCTGTGGGCCTCGACGATCTACCTGCGCCACCACTCCTTTGTCGACCTCGTCG
Organism: Vicinamibacteria bacterium; assembly: GCA_044229815.1. Lineage (GTDB taxonomy): Bacteria > Acidobacteriota > Vicinamibacteria > Fen-336 > Fen-336 > DATBSL01. Next base: position 10,807 of record JBGASI010000063.1, read on the forward strand.
CGGGCTGGCTGCTCGCGCCGGCCGCCGTGTGGCTCGCGCCGCGCGTCGACGCCTGGTGGGCTCGGCAGCAGCGGGCGCTGGGCTACGAGCCGGCGCGGGGCGCCGCGCCGTGAGGTCTGCGGGGGGGGCGCACGGCGCGCCCCCCCCCTCGTCGCGTCACTTCGCCGGCAACAGCTCCACGGACCAGGACTGCGCACCCCAGGCCAGCGTCAGCTCCTGGCCCTGGCCCTTCGCCGCGAAGGAGATCGTGAAGAGGTCGGCGGGCGCCGCGGCGCTGGCCGACTTCATCGGCACCCGCAGCACCTCCGTGGCGGCGGCGCCCTTCGTGTAGTCCTCCATGCGAGGCCACGGCTCGTTCTTCATCTTCTCGGGCGCCTGCGCCCAGATGGTTCCGAGCGGCACGCCGAGCTCCTTGTTGAGCACGAAGGACCAGGCGTTGTTCGCGCCGGCGTGCACGTAGACGGAGTACTTCCCGGCCGGCACCTTCTTCCCGCCCACCAGCAGATCGCCCTCGCTGACCAGCGTCGTCACCTGGTTCTCGCCGGCCCGCCACATGCGGTCCGCCGGGAGCTGCTTCAGCAGGTCGTCGAGGCTGCGGCCCTTGAGCGCCGGCCGCCCGTAGTCGACCGTCACCTTCTTGCCGCCCACGGTGGCGGCGGCGTTGCCGCGCGGGTTGCCCTGCGCGAGGGCCGAGGCGGCCACGGCCAGCGCCGCGACGGCGACGAGTGCGCTCGTTCGAGTCTTCATTGCGACCTTCCTTTCACGAACGGCTTCATGGGCCCCCAAGAGCCTTCTTCAGCAGGGCGTTGACGAGCTGCGGGTTGGCGCGGCCGCCGGTGCGTTTCATGACCTGGCCGACGAACCAGCCGAGCGCGGCGGTCTTGCCGGCGCGGTAGCTCGCCGCCTGCTCGGGGCTGCTCGCCACCAGCTCGACCGCGATCGCCCCGAGCGCCGCCTCGTCGCTCACCTGCGTCAGCCCCTCGCGCGCCACGATCGCCGCCGCGTCCTCGCCCGTGCGCCACATCGTCTCGAACACGTCCTTCGCCGTCTTTCCGGAGATCGTGCCGGCGCCGATCAGCTTCAGCAGCTCCGCGAGCGCGGAGGCGGAGACGGGGCAGGCGGCCGGCGGCCGGGCGTCCTCCTTCAGCTTGCGCAGCACGTCGGTCATCACCCAGTTGGAGGACGCCTTCGCGTCGCCGCTCTCCCGCGCCACGGCCTCGAAGTAGTCGGCCAGCTCGCGTTCCTGCGTCAGCACGCCCGCGTCGTAGGCCGGCAGCGCGTAGGCCTCCACCAGCCGCCGCCGCCGCTCGGCCGGCAGCTCCGGCAGCGAGCGGCGCACCTCGTCGACCCAGCCGGCGTCGACCACCAGCGGCGGCAGGTCCGGCTCGGGGAAGTAGCGGTAGTCGTGCGCCTCCTCCTTCGAGCGCATCGGCGCCGTCTCGCCCCGCTCCGCGTTCCACAGCCGGGTCTCCTGCACCACCGCGCGGCCGGTCTCGACCAGCGCGACCTGGCGGGCGATCTCGTGCTCGATCGCCCTCGCCACGTTGCGGAACGAGTTGAGGTTCTTGATCTCCGCCCGGGTGCCGAGGGCCTGCTGCCCGCGCGGGCGCACGGAGACGTTCGCGTCGCAGCGCAGGGAGCCCTCCTCCATGTTCCCGTCGGAGACCCCCGCGTAGAGCAGCACCGCGCGCAGCGAGGTGAGGTACTCGTGCGCCTCCTCGGGCCCGCGCAGGTCCGGGCAGGAGACGATCTCGATCAACGGGATGCCGGCGCGGTTGAGGTCGACGCCGCTTCTCTCCTGCGACCAGGCGAAGCCCTCGTGCAGCAGCTTGCCGGCGTCCTCCTCCATGTGCACGCGCTGCACGCGGATGCGCCGCGCGGCGCCGTCCCCGCCGCTCACCTCGACGACGCCGTCCTCGGCGAGCGGCCGCTCGTACGGCGAGATCTGGTAGCCCTGGGGCAGGTCGGGGTAGAAGTAGTTCTTGCGCGCGAAGATCGACAGCGGCGCCACGCGCGCAGCGCGAGGCTCACGGCCTCGCGCGAGGGGACGGGCAGCGCGCCGGGCAGGCCGAGGCAGACGGGGCAGACGAGCGTGTTGGGCGGCGCGCCGAAGCGGTTGGCGCAGCCGCAGAACAGCTTGCTGCGCGTCAGGAGCTGGGCGTGCACCTCGAGGCCGATCACCGGCTCGTAGGCCGCGAGGACCTCGGCGAAGGAAGAGGCAGCGCTGGGCATGCGGGAGACGCCAGTCTACACCGTCCGGGTGGAGGCCACGGGGCGGCCTTGACAGGCCCGGCGCCGCTGCGTAGACCTGTGACGTGAAGCCCCGCAACGCCGCCCCGCCCGAGCAGTTCGAGGAGTTCCAGGCCTCCGTGCTGTTCTGCGGGCGCTGCAAGGAGCCGCGGCCGGTGCGCGAGCGGCTGCTGCTCGTGCTGCCCGACGGCGAGCTGCACGAGTACCTCTGCTCCGCCTGCGGCTCCTCCGTGGGCTCGCGCCGGGTCGAGGGCCCGCCGCCGCCGCTCGTCGTCCCGCGCTGAGCGCCGGGCGAGCTTTGACACCCGCGCGCCGCGGGGGCTATGGTCGGCGCACCATGATCGACCTGCGTTCCGACACCGTCACCCAGCCCACGGCCGAGATGCGCCAGGCGATGGCCGCGGCCGAGGTCGGCGACGACGTCTACGGCGAGGACCCGACGGTCAACCGGCTCGAGGCCCGGGCGGCGGAGCTGCTCGGCATGGAGGCCGCCCTGTTCGTGCCCTCCGGCACGATGGGCAACGCGATCGCGATCCGGATCCTGACGCAGCGTGGCGACGAGGTCCTCGTGGAGCGCCGCAGCCACGTCGTGCGCTACGAGCTGTCGGGCATGAGCCTGCTCTCCGGCGTCATGCCGCGCATGGTGGACGCCCCCGGCGGCCACCTGACGCCGGAGCACGTGCGCGCGGCCGTCGCGCCGCGGGCCTACTACAAGGCCGACGTCGGCCTGGTCGTGCTCGAGAACACGCACAACCTCGCCGGCGGCACGGTCCAGCGGGCGGAGGAGGTGCAGGCGGTGGTCGCCGCAGCGCGCGAGGCCGGCTTTCGCGTGCACGTCGACGGCGCGCGGCTCTGGCACGCCTCGGTCGCCCTCGGCGTGCCGCCCGCGGCGCTCGTGAGGGGCGTGGACACGGTGATGGCCTGCCTGTCGAAGGGCCTTTGCGCGCCGGTCGGCTCGCTGCTGGCCTCGAGCCGCGAGCGGATCCAGGAGGCGCGGCGCGTGCGCAAGCTCCTCGGCGGCGGCATGCGCCAGGCCGGCGTCCTCGCCGCGGCCGGTCTCGTCGCGCTCGAGACGCTCGTGCCGCGCCTGGCCGAGGACCACGCCCACGCTCGCCTGCTCGCGGCGGCCCTGGGCCGGGGCCGCGGCGTCGGCGTGGCCCCGGTCGAGACGAACATCGTGGTCGCGACGCTCGAGGGCCGCTCGGCGCCGGAGGCGGTCGCGGCGCTGCGCGAGGCGGGCGTCCTCGCCACTGCCATGGACGCGCGCACGCTGCGGCTCGTGACCCACCGCGACGTCGGCCGCGAGGACTGCGAACGGGCCGCGGCGGCCGTCGAGCGCGCGCTCGCCTGAGCGCGGGCCGCGCGGGCCCCGCGTGGTAGGCTGAAGCTCGCCCATGCGACAGCGCAGCGAGACGCTGGCCGTGGCCACGCGGCGCGGCCTCACGGAGATCACCGGACCGGTTCGGGCGGCCGTGCGCGCGACCGGCATCCGCGACGGCATCCTGACGGTCTTCATCCGGCACACCTCGGCCAGCCTGGTGATCCAGGAGAACGCCGACCCCTCCGTGTGCCGCGACCTCGAGGCCTTCTTCGCGCGTCTCGTCCCGGACGGCGACCCTCTCTTCACGCACGTCGCCGAGGGCGAGGACGACATGCCCGCCCACGTCAAGGCGGCGCTGCTGCGCAGCTCCGAGCAGATCCCGCTCGTCGGCGGGGAGCTCGCGCTCGGGACCTGGCAGGGCCTCTACGTCTGGGAACACCGCAACGGCAGCCAGCGCCGGCAGCTCGCGCTGCACGTGCTGGGCGAGTGAGGCCATGAGGCTGCGCAGCCAGCTCGCGATCGCCTTCTTCGTGCTCGCCGTGCTGCCCCTGCTCGGCGTCACGCTCTACACCTACCACGGCTCGCAGTCGGCGATCCGCCGGGCGCTGCGGGACGAGGCCGACGCGCTCGCGACCGAGATGTCGACGCGCGTGGACGCGGTGGCGGACCAGCTCGAGGCCCGCCTGCAGCCGATGCGCGCGCGCCACGCCGGCACCCCGGGCGGGGCCTATGAGACGGCGCGCCGCGAGGCCCTGGTCGCGGCCCAGGCGGGGGAGCTGCGGCTGCTGCTGCGCGCGATCCTCTCGGGCGCGGAGCGCCGGCTGGGGGCGATCCCGTACGCGCTCGACGCGCAGGGCCGGCTCTACGCACCCGAGCCCCGCGACGAGCAGGTGCTCGCGACCATCGGTGTCGTGCCCGGGCGGCGCCCCGCGGGCCGAGAGGCCGAGGACTGGGTCCTGGCCGAGCGCCACAACCCGGAGACCGGCATCGTGATCGGCGTGGCGCGCCCGGTCGGCGAGGCCCTGCGCGAGATCCGCCGCACGGCCGCGCGCAACCTCGCGCTCGGCCTCGGGCTGGCCTTCCTCGCGGCGCTCGGGATCCTGCCCTTGTCGCGCCGGATGACGCGCCACCTCGCGTCGCTGACCCAGGGCGCCGAGCGCCTGGCTCGGGGCGACCTCGACGTACGGGTGCCCGTCCCGCACGGGCGCGAGTTCTCCCGCCTGGCCGAGACCTTCAACCGGCTCGCCCGCGACCTGCGCGCCAACCAGGAGCGGCGCATCGAGCAGGAGCGCCTGCGCAAGGAGCTCGAGATCGGCCGCCGGATCCAGGAGGAGCTGCTGCCGCGCTCGCCCCTGTGCGCGCCGTTCGTCGAGGTCAGCGGCGTGTCGGTGCCGGCGCGCGAGGTGGGCGGCGACTTCTTCAACTACTTCGTGCTGGGCGAGCACGAGGTCGCGATCCTGATCGGCGACGTCTCCGGCAAGGGCGTGCCGGCGGCGCTGCTGATGGCGAGCCTGCAGGCCACGATCCGCGCGCGCATCGCGCTCGAGCGCGACCTCGTCCGGCTGGTCGACGCGCTCGACCGCGAGATGGACAACCAGCAGCCGCTCGCGCCCTACTACACGCTGTTCCTGGGGGTCCTCGACGGCCGCAGCGGCGTGCTGCGCCACGTCAACGCCGGGCACAACACGCAGTTCGTGCTGCGCCGCGCCGGCGGCATCGTCCGGCTGGCGTCGAGCGGCCGACCACCCGGCCTCTACCCCGGGGGCGGCTACGAGGAGAGCCTGGTGCAGTTGGAGGACGGCGACGCCCTCGTCCTGTTCACCGACGGCCTGGTCGAGGCGGAGGACGAGTCGGACGAGCCGTTCGGGATGGCGCGGCTGGAGGCCCTGCTGCAGCTGAACCAGTCGCAGGACCTGGGGGCGCTGATGGCGCGCGTCAACGCCGCCGTGCGAGAGCACCGCGGCCCGCTCGAGGCGGCCGACGATGCCACGATCGTGGCGCTGCGCTTCGCGACGCCCGCGCGCGAGGCGGGCGCGTGAGGCGCGACCTGTCGGCGCTCGCGGCGCGCGAGCACGACGTCGTCGTCGTGGGTGGCGGGATCTACGGCGCCGCCGCGGCCTGGGACGCGGCGCAGCGCGGCCTCTCGGTGGCACTCGTCGAGCGCGACGACTTCGGCGCCGGGGCCTCCTGGAACAGCCTGAAGACGATTCACGGCGGGATGCGCTACCTGCAGAAGGGCGACCTGCGCCGCCTGCGCCAGTCGGCGCTGGAACGGCGCACGCTGCTGGCGATCGCACCTTTTCTCGTGCGCCCGCTGCCGTTCGTGGTGCCGACCTACGGCCACGGCGCGACGGGCCGCGAGGCGCTGGCGCTGGGGCTGCTGCTGAACGACCTGCTCACGAGCGACCGCAATCGCGGGCTCGAGCCGGACTGGCAGATCCCGCGCGCGCGCACGGTCGGGCCCGAAGAGGCGTGCCGGCTCGTCCCCGGCCTGCCGCGCCGCGGGCTGAGCGGTGCCGCGCTGTGGCACGACGCGCAGGCGGTCAGCACCGAGCGACTGACGCTCGCCTTCGTTCACGCGGCCGCAGCGGGAGGGGCCCTCTGCGCGAACCACGTCCAGGCCGCCGGGCTGCTGCGTGCGGGCGGCCGGGTCGCCGGCGTGGCGGTGCGCGACGCGCTCCTTGGCGGGAGCCTCGAGCTGCGCGGCAAGATCGTGCTGAACGCGGCGGGACCCTGGGCCGACGACGTGCTGGCCCTGTCCGGCCAGCGGCGCGTTCGCGCGCCACTGCTGCGCGCCCGCAACGTCGTCCTGCGGCGCCCGCCCGCCGTGCCGTTCGCCGTCGGCGGCCGCAGCGCCGGCCGTTTCCTGTTCGTCGTGCCGTGGCAGGGCGTGACGATGGTCGGCACGTCCTACGAGCCTGCCGAGTCCCCGCCGTCCGACCCGCTGGCCTTTCTCGACGAGGCCGCGGCGGCCTTCCCGTGGGCCGGGCTCGACCGGCGCGACCTGGCCCTCGTGCACGAGGGCCTCGTGCCGGGGCGGGGCGACGCGGCCGGGCTCTCGACCTGCCCGCGGCTGCACGACCACGAGGCGGAGGACGGCCTCCCGGGGCTCGTCAGCGTGCAGGGCGTCAAGTACACGACCGCGCGGCTCGTGGCCGAACAGGCGGTCGACCTCGTCGCGCGCCGGCTGGGCCGGTCACTGCCTCCCTGCCGGACGGCACGGACGCCGCTGCCGCTCGCCCGCCTGCTCGACGGATCGCTCGAGGCGCGGGCGCGCACCGCCGCCCGCGAGGAGATGGCCGAGACGCTCGCGGACGCCGTGCTGCGCCGGCTGGACCTCGGCACCGCCGGCCCCCCGCCCGAGGCGGACCTCGACTGCGTCGCGCGCGTGCTCGCCGCCGAGCGCGGCTGGGACGCCGCCCGTACGGTCGCCGAGCGCGAGGCGCTGCGCGCCTTCTACGCCCGCTGAGGCGGCCGGGCCGGCTTTGGCCTACAATCGCGTCGCCATACGGCTGCCGGTTTCCTGCGGAGGGTCGCGCCTCGAATGGCCTCGCCGTCCGAACGCCGCCCGTCGTCCCCGTCGCGCGCCGCCGCGAGGCCGGCGGCGCTGCGTGCCTCGGGCTCTCGCGACCCGCTGCTCGGGACCCTCGTCTCGCTGCTCGACGACCTGACGGTCGAGGGCGAAGAGCCGGGCCTGCTGCGCTCGACCCTGGAACACGTGGTGAGCTCGCTCGGCCTGGCCGGCGGCGTCACCCTCGTGAAAGGGGAAGA
>JBGASI010000611.1:0-2784 GCA_044229815.1 Vicinamibacteria bacterium
ATAGCGGCCTTGTGGCGCCTTCGTCCTCAGCGGGGCGCGGCCGGCGGCCGCCGGCGCCGCCGACGCTCCCAGAAGACACCCAGCCCGTGCAGCAGCACCAGCCACGGTGCGCCCATGGCTGCGGCCGTCATGCTCGTGCGCCCCACCGGGCTCATGAGGCCGCTCGCGCCGAACGGGTTTTCGCCCACGAGATAGGTCCAGGTGGCGGTGGGGGCGCGGCGCCCCAGCTTAACCCACTCGACGCCCCCCGGCGCCAACCCGATCCGCTCCTCGAGCGCCTCGAAGACCTCCCCCGCCTGGCGGTGGAACTCGGCGAGCGGGAAACGGCCGGCGAAGGCGAGCAGCACGCTGTCCTCCCGCAGCTCGCGCAGCTCCGCGAGATGATCGCTCCAGCAGCGGTCGATCGCCAGCAGGGTCAGACGGCGCTCGACGTCGTGCAGGAGCGGTTCGCCGACGCGCGGCAGCAGCTCTTGCCAGCGCGCCGCGGCCCGCTCGGCGAGCAGCCGCTGCGGCGTCGCCCGCTCGAGCACCGTCGTGCGCCAGCGCAGGATCGCGCGGCGTTGGCGCTCGACGATGTCGGAGTAGCCGTAGAGCGTTCGGCGCAGCTGGAAGCCCTCGTCCTCGACGATGCGCTGCGCGCGCGCGATCTCGCCGCGCAGCAGGCGCGACTCGACCGCCGCGTCCTGGCGCGCGGGCAGGTGGCGGGCGGAGACGAGCTGTTCGACCCCGTAGCGGCGGATGAGCGGGTCCTCGAGGCTGACGAAGAAGCGCGAAGACCCCGGATCGCCCTGGCGCCCCGCGCGCCCGCGCAGCTGGCGGTCGATGCGCAGGCTGGCGTGGCGGTTGGTGCCGAGGACGTAGAGGCCGCCCTGGGCCACGACCTCCGCCCGCCGAGCCTCGTCCCGGCCGCCGAGGTGGATGTCGGTCCCGCGGCCGGCCATGTTCGTGGAGATCGTGACGGCGCCGGGCTCGCCCGCGCGTGCCACGACCACGGCCTCGCTCTCGTCGTTGCGGGCGTTGAGCACCACGCAGGGGACCTGCGCCCCGGCGAGCGCCACGGCCAGCTCCTCGGACTCCTCGACGCTCGCCGTCCCCACGAGCACCGGCCGACCCGTCGCGTGGGCGCGCGCGATCTCGGCGACCAGCGCGGCGCGCTTGGCCTCCTGGTGGGTGAAGACGACGTCGGTCTCGTCGCGGCGCACCAGCGGCCGGTGGGTCGGGACGACCACGGTGCGCAGGCCGTAGAACGCCTCGAGCTCGTCGGCCGCGGTGCGGGCGGTAGCGGTCATGCCGGCGAGGCGCGGATACAGGCCAAGGAAGTGCTGCAGCGTGACCTGGCCCAGGATCCGCCCCTCGCGTGAAAGGCGCACGCCCTCCTTGGCCTCGACCGCGGCCTGCAGGCCGTCGGGCCACTGGCGGCGGTCGGCGACACGGCCGGTCGACTCGTCCACCAGCTCGACCCGGCCGCCGCGCACGATGTAGTCGACGTCACGTTTCAGCAACCGCTCGGCGTGCAGCGCGTGGCGCAGCTGCGCGTGGAGCGAGACGGCAGCGGGCGCGTGCAGGCTGGCGCCGAGGGCGGCCTCGACCCGCGCGGTGCCCGCCTCGGTCAGCGCGATGTTGTGGGCGTGCTCGTCGGTGTCGAAGTCGCGGCCCGCCACGAGCCCGCGCACGAGCGCCGCGAGGCGCTCGGGGCCCGCGAGCGCCTCGCCCGCCTCGCCCGCGATCACCAGCGGGACGCGGGCCTCGTCGATCAGGATCGAGTCGGCCTCGTCCACCAGCGCGAAGTGGTACGCGCGCTGCGCGCGCCCGCCGGGCTCGAGCGCCAGGCCGTCGCGCAGGTGATCGAAGCCGGCCTCCTTCGCGGTCAGGTAGGTGACGTCGGCTCCGTAGGCGCGCTGGCGCTGCGCGGTGCTCATGCGCTCCTGCACGAAGCCGACCGAGAGGCCCAGACGCTCGTAGACCGGGCCCATCCAGGCGGCGTCGCGCCGGGCGAGGTAGTCGTTGAAGGTCAGCACGTGCGCGCCGCGGCCCGCGAGCGCGTGCAGGAAGACGGGCGCCACCGCCGCGAGCGTCTTGCCCTCGCCCGTGGCCATCTCCGCGATCCGTCCGTCCGCGAGCGCCAGGCCGGCGAGCAGCTGCTCGTCGAACGGGCGCTGTCCGAGAGCGCGACGAGCCGCCTCGCGCGTGAGCGCGAAGGCTTCGGTCCGCTCGGCCTCGAGCGCGGCGCCTGCGGCGAGGCGCTCCCGCAGCGCGCGCGCCCGGCGCGTGAGACCGGGGTCTTCGAGCGCCGAGACGGCCGGCTCGAGCGCGGCGATCCGTGCCAGGCGCTCGCGGTAGACCGAGAGGTCGCGCTCGATCGGGAGCCCGCGAAGGCGATCGAGGAAAGAGGCGAGGCTCATTGACACGACCGTTCTACCCCTTCCCGTGCCTGCCGCAAAGGGCCCGGCCGAGGCCTTCGCGCGGGGGCGGATCCGCCGGGGTCGGCCTGGCCCGGATGGCCTTATGATTCAGGCGCCATCATGGAGCATCGGAGCGTCGGTGCCTGAGCCGGGCGAAGCGACCGGAGGTCCTCGCGGCAGCGACGAGAGCAGCCTGCGTCCCTGCGGCGAGTGCAGCATCCACGAGACGCTCGACGCGCTGCCGCTCGGCTTCTTCCGAACGACCCTCGACGGAAAGTGGCTCAGCGCCAACTCGACTCTCGCCCGCCTGCTGGGCTACGACTCCCCGTCGGAGCTCGTCGGGTCGGCTCCGGACGTCGGCCGCGACGTGTATTCCCGACCC
>JBGASI010000612.1:0-2779 GCA_044229815.1 Vicinamibacteria bacterium
GCCGACGACGCGGTCGACACCCTGACCCGCGGCCGTTACCACGTGTGGGAGGGCGAGCGCGGCGTCAGCGAGGTGTACCTCGCCGCCCGGCTCGCGCTGGGCCGCCGGGCCCTCGCGGCGGGCAAGCCCGCGGCGGCGCTCGCGCTGTTCGAGGAGGCGCTCGCGGTGCCCCCGAACATCGAGGTGGGCCAGGCCTCGGGGGCGCAGCTGGCGGCGGCGCACCACCACAGGGGCCTCGCGCTCGAGGCGCTCGGCCGCAAGGACGATGCGGCGGCGGCCTTCCGCGAGTCCGCGGGCGCCCCGACGCCGCTCCTCGAGACGCACTACTGGGTGGGCCGCTCGCTCGAGAAGCTCGGGCGCGGCGCGGAAGCGCGCCGCCACTTCACGCGGCTCGCCGAAACGAGGCCGCCGGTCCTCGACCCGACGCGGCCCCTCGAGACGCGGATGGCGGTGCGCGAGGACCAGGCGGAGGCCGGTTACCGTCGCGCGCTCGGCCTCACCGGCCTGGGCCGGGCGGCCGAGGCGGGCCTCGCCCTCGCGAAGGCGCTCGAGGCCGACCCCGACAACGTCGGCGCCGCCGCCCTGCGCACGGCGCCCGCGAAACCGGCGCGGGTCGCGCCCGCCGCGGCGCGCCCCACGGTCGAGCGCCCGCAGCGGCCCGCGGTCGAGGCGGCGCCGAAGCCGTCACGCTGATGCTCTGGTGTGTTGCTCTTGATGCTATGATGCTAACGTGCGCACGACCCTCACGCTGGACAAGGATCTGGCTCTCGCCCTGCGAGAGGAAGCGCGCCGCAGCGGACGCCCCCTGAAGGGCATCGTCAACGAGACGCTGCGCGTCGGTCTCGCGGCGCGCAGGAGGCCGGCCGCGCACCGCTATCGGCTGACGCCGGTGTCGCTCGGGGGTGTCGTCCCCGGGGTCGATCTGGACAAGGCCTTGAGGCTCGCCGAGGCGGCCGAGGACGAAGCGATCGCTCGCAAGCTCGAGCTGCGCAAGTGATCCTGGTCGACGCCAACGTCCTGATCTACGCCATCGACTCCGACTCGCCGCATCACCAGGCCGCGCGCCGCTGGCTGGAGAGGGCGCTGTCCGGGACGACGCCCATCGGCCTCGCCTGGATCGTGATCCTGGCCTTCCTGCGCCTCACCACGCGTGCCGGGATCCTGAGGCGCCCCCTGCCGCCGGAGCGCGCCATGGCGTTCGTCGACGAGTGGCTGGCTCAGCCCTACGTCCGGGCCGTGAGTCCCGGCGAGGGTCACTGGACGATACTGCGCAAGCTGCTCCGCGATTCGGGTACGGCCGGGAACCTCACCTCGGACGCCCACCTGGCCGCCATGGCGCTCGAGCTCGGAGCTTCTGTCTGCTCGACAGACGCGGATTTCGAGCGTTTCGCGGGCGTCGATCGCGTCAACCCGCTGCGATAGACCGCGGAGCGGCTCGCCGCTCGCGGCCGGAGACGCCCTCGCCGACATCGCGACTCCGGTGACGTGTGTCATGGCGCGTCACTAAACGGAACCGGCGGCCTGGGCCGGGCGTAGTCACAGTCAGCAGGGCACGAGAGGGCACGCAAAGCCCGGCGCGTTCAGCGCGCTGGACGTTCGAGGTGGGCCATGAACTATCCGCATGCCGGAATCCGCATCGACCGCATCCCCGCCGAGGAAGGCGGGGGTCTCATCTTCGCGGTCGGGATGATCGCGGTCTTCCTGATCGCGATCCCGGGACTGCTGCCGGTGGCCGGGGCGGCGCTCGCCGGCGGGGTCGTGCTCGCGCCGATCCTGCACCGGCTCTACCGCTGACGCGACGGCCGGCAACGCGGCGGCAGCCGTCTAGTCGACCACGTCGACGCTCGCCGTCAGCAGGTCGGCTGTGCGCGAGGACGAGCCGACGAGCACCGTGTGCGCGCCGCGCTCGACCCGCCACTGCTTCGCGGCCGCGTCGTAGTAGGCGAGGTCCCGCACGGCCACCGGGAAGACGAGACGCTTCGTCTCGCCCGGCGCCAGCGCCACCTTCTCGAAGCCGCGCAGCAGCTTGAGCGGGCGATCCACCGCCGCGCCCGGGAAGCCGACGTAGAGCTGGACGACCTGCTCGCCTGCCCGCGAGCCCTCGTTCGAGACGTCGACCGACGCCGTCACGGTGCCGTCGGGAAGGACCCGCTTCGTGTCGAGCGCGAGGTTCGAGCAGGCGAAGCGCGTGTAGCTCAGGCCGTAGCCGAACGGGTAGCGCGGCTCGTGGCCCTTCTTGTCCGCCAGCGTGTAGCCGTGGTAGTAGCCGTACTCGACGCTCGCCGAGCGGTTGTCGAACGGCGGCAGCTGTGACGGGTCCTTCGGGACCGTGAACGGCAGCCGGCCGCTCGGGTTCACCTCGCCGAGCAGCACGCGCGCGAGCGCCGCCCCGCCCTGCTCGCCCGGGTAGAAGGCGTGCACGATCGCCGGCGTCTTCTCGCGCCACTCCTCGACGGTGATCGCCGAGCCGCCGACGAGGACCACGATCGTCCTCGGGTTCTCCGCCGCGACCGCGGCGATCAGGGCGCGGTCCGCGGGCTCGAGCGCGAGGTCCTCGCGGTCGCCGCCCTTTTCGTCATTGTTCGGCTTCTCCGGGATGTACTCGCCCTCGTCGGACTGATCGAAGCCCGCGACCACCACGACCGCGTCCGCCGCCTTCGCAGCCGCGCGGGCCTTCGCCAGGTCGGCGCCCGTCTCGTGGACGACGCGCGCCGGGCCGAGCGCCTCGCGCAGCCCGCGCAGCACCGTGACGACGGCCTCGGCCGGCGGGTAGACGCGG
>JBGASI010000064.1:0-12731 GCA_044229815.1 Vicinamibacteria bacterium
CCCTCGAACTGGGGATTGGGCACCTTCACGCTGACGACAGCGGTGAGGCCCTCGCGCGTGTCCTCTCCCTCGAAGCCCTCGCCCTCCTTGATGCTGCCGGCGGCGATCGCGTAGCCGTTGAGGCTGCGCGTGAGCGCGCCGCGGAAGCCGGCGAGGTGGCTGCCGCCGTCGTGGGTGTTGATGTTGTTGGCGTAGCAGTGGATGTTCTCGGCGTAGCCGTCGTTCCACTGCATGGCGATCTCGACGGCGACGCCGTCGCGCTCGCCCTCGATCGCGATCGGGCTGGTCGGCAGCGTTTCCTTGTTGCGGTTGAGGTGCTCGACGAAAGACGAGATCCCGCCCGCGTACTGGAAGCGGTGCTTCTTGTTGTCGCGCTCGTCCTCGAGCGTGATCAGGATGCCACGGTTGAGGAAAGACAGCTCGCGCAGGCGCTGCGAGAGCGTGTCGAAGCTGAAGGTGATGGTCTCGAAGATCTGCGGGTCGGGCTTGAAGGTGATCTTGGTCCCGCGGCGGTCGGTGACGCCGGTGTTCTCGAGCCGGCTGGTCGGGGTGCCTCGCGAGTACGACTGGCGGTAGACCTTGCCGTCGCGCCAGATCTCGACCTCGAGCGGCTCGGAGAGGGCGTTGACGACCGAGATCCCGACGCCGTGCAGGCCGCCGGAGACCTTGTAGGCGCCCTTGTCGAACTTACCGCCGGCGTGCAGCTTGGTCAGCACCACCTCGGCCGCGTCGAGGCCCGACTCGTGGGGTCCGACCGGGATCCCGCGGCCGTTGTCGACGACGGTGACGGAGTTGTCGATGTGGACGGTGACGTAGATCTCGCTGCAGAAGCCGGCGAGGGCCTCGTCGACGGAGTTGTCGACGACCTCGTAGACCAGGTGGTGCAGCCCGGCCTCGCCGGTCGAGCCGATGTACATCGCCGGACGCACACGGACGGCTTCGAGGCCCTCGAGGATGCGGATGGCGTCGGCGCCGTAGCCCGCCGAGCTGCCACCGCCGTTCTTGGATTCCGTGTCGCTCATGTCTTCCGTTCGGTTGGCTCCCGGGCTCAGGCGACCCGCACCTGGCCCTCGGAAACGTGGTAGATGCGGCCGAGAGGCCGCAGCGTCTCGGCCCAGCCCGGGTGGGCGCTGGTCACGAGCGCCTGGCCCCGCCGGGCGACCTCCTCGCACAGCGCTCCCGCCCTCTCGGCGTCGAGCTCCGAGTCGAGGTCGTCGAGCAGCGCGACGGCGGGGTGGCCGGTCTCCTCGCGATGGACGCGCAGGGCCGCGAGCGCGAGGGCCAGCAGCAGGCTGCGCGCCTGGCCCGAGGAGGCGCCCTCCGCGGCGTCGCGGCCGTCCAGCAGCAGGGCCACCGTATCACGCTGCGGCCCGGCGAGGCTGCGGCCGGCGGCACGTTCGCGCGCTGCGAGCGGCGCGAGCTGGGCGGCGAGCTCGCGGCGTGCCTCGGTCTCGTCGGTGGGGCGTGCCTCGATCAGGACCTCGTAGCTCTCGCGCGCCGGCCGGAAGCCCTGCGCGAGCGCGGCGCTGAGGCGCGCGGCGTAGGCGGCCCGCCGCACGCGCAGGCTGGCCCCGCTCTCGACGAAGCGCTCGGTCCAGACATCGAGGTCGCCGGCTCGCGACGAGAGCGCCGCGTTGCGCTGGGCCAGCAACCGCTCGAAGGTGCGCAGGCCGGCGCGGTAGGCGGGCCACAGCGCGGCGGCCTGGCGGTCGAGGAACTGGCGGCGGTCCCGCATCGAGCCGCGCACGACGCGCAGGCGGTCGGTGGAGTAGACGACCACCTCGAGCCGGCCGTGGTAGTCCCGCGGCGGCACGTCGCGCCCGTCCACGCGGAAGACACGCTGGCCGGGTCGCAGCTCGATCTCGAGCCGCGCGCCGCTCGCGGCCTGGTCGCCCCGCGCGCGCGCCCACAACGCCGGGGCGCCGCGCCGGATCATGCTCGGCGGGTCGTCGGTGCGGAAAGAGCGGCCGCGGGCGAGCACGGCGACCGCCTCGAGCAGCGAGGTCTTGCCCTGGGCGTTGCGGCCGTGGAACACGTTGATCCCGGGATGGAGGTCGAGCGCAGCCTCGCGGATGTTCCGCAGGTCGCGGACCTCCAGGCTCTCCACCCAGGCCAACGTCACCTCAGAAGCGCATGGGCATGACGACGTAGCGGTAGTCGCCGTCGTCCTCGCCCACCGGGTGGAGCAGGCCCTGGCTCTCGGCGTCCTTCAGCTCGAGCAGCACCTGCTCGGTGCCGACGGCCTGGAGGAAGTCGACCAGGTACTGCGCGTTGAAGCCGATCTCGGTGCCCTCGCCCTCGTAGTCGACCGCGAGCGCCTCCTTGGCCTCGCCCAGCTCTGGGGAGGAGGCGCTCAGCTCGAGCTTTCCGGACTCGAGCGTCAGGCGCACCGCGCGGCCGCGCTCGGAGGAGAGCAGGCTCACGCGCTTGATCGCGGCGAGCAGGGCCTCGCGACCGAGCGTGAGCTTCTTGTCGCCCGTCACGGCGATCACCTTCTCGAAGGCCGGGAACTGGGCCTCGACCATCTTCGAGGCGAGGGTGCGGCCGCCGGCCGTGAAGATGAGGTGGGCGTCGCTGCGCTGGAAGGAGACGTTCTCGTCGGGGCCGAGTTCGTCCATGAGCCGGGCGAGCTCCGTGATCGCCTTGCGCGGCACGAGCACGCGCTGCGGTTCGCCCGCCTTGAACGTCGCTTTCTTCTGCGCCCAGGACAGGCGGTGGCCGTCGGTGGCGACCATCGAGAGCGCGTCGGCCTCGATCACAAGTAGCGCCCCGGCCAGGTAGTAGCGGGCGTCCTCGGCGGTGATCGCGAACCCCGTGCGCTGGATCAGGGCGCGCAGCGTGGCGGCCGGGATCTCGATCGCGCGCCCGGAGCGCGACTCGGGCAGGCTCGGGAAATCCTCGCGCGGCAGGCCGGCGATGCGGAACTCCGAGCGCTCGCACTTGATCCGCGTCCAGGCGTCCTTCTCGAGCTTGAGGCTGACTTCGCTGTCGGGCAGCGAGCGCACGATCTCGTACAGCTTCTTGGCCGAGAGCGTGACGCCTCCCTCCTCGATCACCTGGGCGGGGCAGCCGCAGAGGAGCGAGACGTCGAGGTCGGTCGCCGAGATGCGCAGCTCACCGCCTCGCGCCTCGGCGAGCACGTTGGAGAGGATCGGGATGGAGTTCTTCCGCTCCACGATGCCCTGAACGAGGTGGAGCTCCCTGGCGAGGTCGCTGCGGCGCACGAGGATTTCCATGGACCTTTCCTCTGACTAGGTGTTCTTTTTGAAGAGAGATGACTTACTGAAAGGAAAGTAGGGGACGCCGGACTGTGGAGAACGCGCCAAGTTGCTGATTCGATTCGAGCCGAGGCGTGGACGGGCGTGTGGACGGCGGACGGGCTGTGCGGCCCGCGGCGTTGAGAACGCGCGCTGCGCTTCGAGGCGCGGGTGCCGTTCAAGGCGCAGCTGTGGGAAAGCCGGGAAGCTCATCGGAATGCTTGGACGAAGCTGTTGATCAACCTGTCGAAGTCCGGGTCCTGCTTGCGCAGGTCCTCGATCTTGCGGACGGAGTGGATCACGGTGGAGTGGTGCTTGCCGCCGAACTCCTTGCCGATCTCCGGCAGCGAGGCGCCGGTGAGGCTCTTGGTGAGGTACATGGCGATCTGACGCGGCACGGCGACCGACTTGGAGTTGTTCTTGGCCTTGAGCTCGCTGATCTTCAGGCTGTAGTGATCGGCGACGTACTTCTGGATCATCTCGATCGTGACCGGCTTGTCGTCGCTGTGGAGCAGGTCGCGCAGGGTCTCCTGGGCGAGCGGCAGGTCGATCTCGCGGCCCGTGAGGCTGGCGTAGGCGATCAGCCGGATCAGGCTGCCCTCGAGTTCGCGGATGTTGGTGCGCACCTTGCTCGCGATGAAGAGGGCGACGTTCTCCGGGACCTCGACGCGCTCGGCCTCGGCCTTCTTGCGCAGGATCGCGACCTTCGTCTCGATGTCCGGCGGCTGGATGTCCGCGATCAGTCCCCACTCGAAGCGGCTGTGCAGGCGCTCCTCGATCGTCGGGATCTGACGGGGCGGGCAGTCGGAGCTGACGACGATCTGCTTCTGGCCGTCGTGCAGGGCGTTGAAGATGTGGAAGAACTCCTCCTGGGTGCGGTCCTTCCCGGCGATGAACTGGATGTCGTCGATCAGCAGCACGTCGATCGCCCGGTACTTCGAGCGAAAGGCCGGCAGGCGGTCGAAGCGGATCGCGTTGATCATCTCGTTGATGAAGCGGTCGGTCGAGATGTAGAGCACGTTGAGCCGCTTCTGGCGGGCCAGGATGTAGTGGCCGATCGCGTGCATCAGGTGCGTCTTGCCGAGGCCCACGCCGCCGTAGAGGAAGAGCGGGTTGTAGCTCTTCGACGGGATCTCGGCGACGGCGCGCGCGGCGGCGTGCGCGAATTGGTTCGAGGAGCCGACGACGAAGCTCTCGAAGGTGTACTTCGGGTTGAGCAGCGGCGGGTCCTTCTCCGGAGCCGGGGCCGGCGAGGGCGCTGCGGCGGCCGTCTCGTCGGGCGTCTCCACGAAGAGCACGCGCAGGCTGGGCTGCCCGATCTCGGCCAGGGCCTCCTGCAGGACGCCGAGGTAGTTCTTGCTCAGCCAGTCACGGAACTGCGCGTTGGGGACCGCGATGCGCAGGGACTCGGCGTCGCTCGAGAGAAAGCTGGTGGGCCGGAACCACGTGGCGAAGCTGTGGCGGTTGACCTTGCCTTCAACCCGCGCCAGCACTTCATCCCAGAGGTTTTCGGACATCGAGCCTTGTCGCGCCTCGACCCCGGAGCTGGAGACGGGCAGGAAGTCTTTTTATATCAACAACCTACAGACGAGTCTCCGAGAGGACCGGACCCCGCGCCGACTGCACCTCTTTTGCACAGAGATTTCAACAGCTGTGGAAAAGGGACCAAGGGAAACATCGAAAGAGGCCGCAGTGTCGGATGTCCGTAGCAGCCAAAAGGTAGCACACGCGGCCGGGGCGTACAAGGCTGACGGGGTTGGCAGGACGGGCGGCGTTTGACAGCAGGGGCGGGCGTTCGCTAGTCTTTGGAGTTTGTCCTGAGAAGGCAGGCGGGGCGTCCCGCCGCCGCACGAGGGGTTGATCATGAAGAGGACGTTCCAGCCCAACAACCGGCGCCGCAAGCGCACACACGGCTTCCTGGTCCGCATGCGGACGAAGGGCGGCCAGCTGGTGCTCAAGCGCCGGCGACAGAAGGGTCGCAAGCGGCTCGCGGCCTGAGCGGGCAGGCGAGCGGCCGTGGCGTATGCCGGCGCGCTTCCGACCACGCCAGCGCCTGAGGACGCGGGCGGAGTTCGACCGGGTCTTCAGGCGCGGCGTGCGCCTGGACGGCCGGTGGTTCGCCTTGATCGTCGCCCCCAACGGGGGCGAGGAGGATCGTCTGGGCCTGGCCGTGAGCCGGAAGGTGGGGGGGGCGGTCGTTCGCAACCGCGCCCGCCGGCTGCTGCGCGAGGTCTTCCGCCGCCTCGAGCGCGGCGAGCGACCCGCTGTCGACATCGTGGTGCTGGCCAAGACGGATCTCGCCGGCCGCGACCTCGCCGAGGTCGACGGTGAGTGGCGCGCACGGCTTCTGCGGCTCAAGCGGGGCGGGCTCGCTCCCGGCGCGCGGGCTGCTGCTCCTCGTTGAGGCCTACCGCGTCGCCCTCTCGCCGCTCCTCGGTGGCCACTGCCGGTACTGGCCGAGCTGCAGCGTCTACGCCGAGGAGGCCGTTCGCCTCCACGGTGCGGCGCGCGGCTCGCGACTCGCCCTGCTGCGCCTGTTGCGCTGCCACCCGTTTCATCCCGGGGGGTTAGACCCCGTTCCGGTGCCCCCGACGGGGTGCGCGGAGGAAACACTCGTGCCGAGGTCGTGATGGAAGAACGCCGCCTGCTGCTTGCCGTTGCCCTCTCGCTCGTCGTGCTGACGGGCTACAGCCTCTTCTTCGCGCCGCCGCCCGCGTCACAGGCGCCGACGGTGCCGGCCGCGACGGCGTCGCCGGCGCCGTCCGCTGCGGCCGTGGCCGTGGCGCCACCCGCTACGCCACCGCCGGCCGCCGGCGCGCCCGCGGCCCCGGGGGCCCTCCCGCGGGTGGCCGACGAGCGTGAGCGCCGCGTGGACGTGCGCTCCGCCGACTACGAGGTCGGCTTCACCAACCGGGGCGCCCGCCTCGTCTCCTGGACCCTCTCGCGCTACAAGGACGCCCGGGGTCGCCCCGAGGAACTGGTCCCGGGGCACGGCGCCGGCCTGCGGCCCCTCGACGTCGAGACGGGCGATCCGGCACTCGACGAGCGACTGCGCGCGGCGCTGTTCCAGCCGTCCGTGGCCGAGCTTGCCGTAGCCGGCGATGCCCCGCAGGCGCTCACCTTCCGCTACTCCGACGGCGAGGTCGAGGCCGAGAAGACGATCGAGTTCCAGGCGCAGGGCCTCCTCGCGGTCCGGGTCTCGGTGCGTCGGGCCGGCCAGCAGCTGCCGGTGCGCCTCGCTTGGGGCCCGGGGCTCGGAAACCCCTCGCCTGAGGAGCGCGAGGTCCGCGGCTACGTCGAGCCGCATGGCGTGGCCCTGCTGCCGAGCGGCGTCAAGCTCTACCCCGCGGCGAAGCTGCCGGGCCCGGGAGAGTCGCTCTCCGGCGCACGCTGGGCCGGCATCGAGAGTACCTACTTCGCGGCCCTGTTCGTCCCGGCGGCGCCCGGTGCCGGCGCGTGGGTGCGCCCCACCACGATCCCCGGCGCGCGTCCGGACGACCCGGCGGTGACCGCGGCGGTCGCCCTGGTCGACGCCGGGGGCGACGCACCCGTCCTCGTTTTTGTCGGGGCCAAGGACCAGCCGGCCATGGCGCGGCTGGGTCACGAGCTCCACCGCGTCGTCCAGGTTGGAGACTGGCTCGGCCCGATCGTGATCGCCCTGATGCGGTTGCTGCGCTGGGTGCAGTCGCACGTCGGCAACTGGGGCTGGTCGATCGTGCTGCTCACGATCCTGATCAACCTCGTGATGGCACCGTTCCGCCACTACAGCATCGTCAACGGGCTGAAGATGGCGAAGATCTCCCCGGAGATGCGGGCGATCCAGGAGCGGTACCGCAAGGTGCCGCTCATGGACCCGCGCCGCCAGGAGATGCAGGAGGAGATCGGGGCGCTCTACTCCCGCCACGGCATGAGCATGGGTTCGCAGATGGCGGTGGGATGCCTGCCGATCCTGCTGACGATGCCGTTCCTGTTCGCGTTCTACCGCGTGCTCTCCGTGGCCATCGAGCTGCGCGGGGCGCCCTTCCTCTGGATCGCCGACCTGGCACAGAAGGACCCGCTGTTCGTGACCCCGGTCCTGATGGGGGTCTCGATGTTCGTCATGCAGAAGATGACGCCGAGCGCCATGGACCCGGCCCAGCAGCGGATCATGATGCTGATGCCCCTGATGCTCGCGGGCATGTTCCTGTGGGCGCCCGCCGGGCTGAACCTGTACTGGCTCACCTCCAACCTCTGGTCCATCCTCCAGCAGGGCGTCTCGATGCGCCTGCTACGGCCCGCGGCCGAGGGGCGCGGCGGCAAAGAGAGGCGGTCGAAGTGAAGGACCGGGTCTTCAGTGGGCCGGACGTGGACGAGGCGCTTGCCTCGGCGGCCGCCAGCCTCGGGCTGCCCATGGCGGAGTTGCGCTACGTCGTCCTGGAAGCGGGCAGCACCGCGGGGCGTGGGCTCAAGCCGACGCCGGCGCGGATCGCCATTCTCCTGCAGGAGCGTCCGGCCCCAGGGGCCCCGTCCCGACGCCCGGCCGGACCCGCCCCCGGGCCGGTCGATCTTCGCGCCAGCCTGCGCGCCGTCGTGCGGGCGGTGGCCGACGCCGGCGACCTCCGCATAGACTGCGAGGTCGAACAGAGCGACGAGGCGCTGGTGCTTCGGATCCACGGCGAAGACGCGGCGTTCTTCCATGGCGAGGACGGCAAGGGTGAGCCGCTCCACGCGCTCGAGCACCTGCTCCAGCGCGCGCACGCCGCCGAGTTGCACCCCGTCCTGCTCCGCGTGCGATGCGACGGCTACCGCGAGCGCCGCGACGAGGCCCTCGCCGCCGAGGCGCGACGGATCGCCGAGGCCGTGCGGGCGAGCGGCGAACCCCACGAGCTCGAGCCGCTGAACGCCTACGAGCGCCGGATCGTCCACGTCGCGCTGCAGGAGGAGCCGGGCATCCGCACCTACAGCGTTGGCGAGGGGCTCGACCGCCGGGTGACGATCGCACCCGCGGCCGCGCCCGAGACGACGGCTGGGGGGGGCGACGACGGGCGCTAGCCCGCACCGCGCCGCCCTCGAGGCCCTCGGCCTCGGGGCCCCCGCCGTCTCCCGCCTTGCCGCCTACCTCGACGTTCTCGCCCTCTGGAGCGGCAGGATCAACCTCACTGGGGCTCGCACGCCGGGCGATCGTGTCCGGGTGCTCGTCGGTGAGGTGCTCGGCGCATCGAGCCTCCCGGGCCCAGGCCGCCTGATCGACGTGGGTTCAGGGAACGGCTCGCCGGGCCTCGTGTTCGCCCTGCTCCGCGACGACCTCGAGGTCATCCTGCTCGAGCCGCGAGCCAAGCGCTGGGCGTTCCTGCGCGAGGCGGCCCGTGCGGCGAGCCCCACTCGCCCTCCGAGCGTGCTCCGGGCGCGGCACGATGGCTACGCCGGCCCGCCCGCCCACACCGTCACCCTCCGGGCGCTCGCGCTCCCCCTCGGGGAGTTGTCGCACCTCGTCGAGCCGGGCGGGCGCGTGCTGGTGCTGGGCGGCCAGCCGACAGCCGAGCCGCCGTTCGAGCTGGAACCCACCGACCCCCGGCTCCCGGGCGACACCTGGCTCTTCCGGCGCCCCCATGTTTCACGGGAAACTTGACAGTGAAACAGCGCTCAGGGAAGATCCCAACGTGAGCGACCCGCGCCCTTCCCGGCGCCTCGGCCGCAGCGAGTTCGAGTCGGGCCTGCTGTTCGGCCTGCTCGTCGGCGAGGGCCACTTCGGCGGCGACGGCCGACAGCCCCACGTCACGCTGCGCATGCACGAGCGCCACGAGAAGCTCTTCCGCTGGCTCGAGACGGCCTTTCCCGACGGCCGGCTCTACGGGCCCTACCATCACGGTGGCCGCGATTACTTCCAGTGGATGGCCCGCGGGGAGTTCCTGCGCGAGGTGCTCGTGCCCTTTCTGGTGGCGCGCCGGGCCTATATGGACGACCACGTGGCGGCCCGCTTCGGCGCCATGTGCGAGCGCTACGGCCTCGTCGCCGCCGAAGACGCCTCCGACTAGCCGGCCCAGCGTGCTATGCTGCCGCGCCTCCTAGGAGAGGCGGAAACAGAAGCCTTGGGACGCACGATCGCCATCGCCAACCAGAAAGGCGGGGTCGGCAAGACCACGACCGCCGTGAACCTCGCCGCGAGCCTTGCTGCCGCCGAGCGGCGCGTGCTCGCCGTCGACGCCGACCCGCAGGGCAACCTCACCTCCGGTCTGGGGCGCAAGACCCGGGAGAGCCGGCCGAGCCTCTACGAGGCCCTGATCGAGCAGCGCCCGCTCGCGGAGCTGGTGATCGGCACGGACCTCGCCCACCTCAGCCTCGTGCCCTCCGACCGCAATCTCACCGGCGCCGAGGTCGAGCTCGTGAGCGCCCTCGCCCGGGAGTACCGGCTCAAGGAGGCCCTGGCGCCGGTCGTCGGCGCCTACGACTACGTGATCATCGACTGCCCGCCGAGCCTGGGCCTCCTGACCCTGAACGCCCTCGCCGCCGCGGACAGCGTCCTCATCCCGCTCCAGTGCGAGTACTTCGCGCTCGAGGGGATCTCGGAGCTGACGGCGACCCTCCAGCGCGTCAAGCGGGCGCTCAACCCCGAGCTCGAGGTCGAGGGCGTGCTGCTGACGATGGTCGACGAGCGCACCAACCTCACGCAGCAGGTGATCACCGAAGTGCGCGCTCACTTCAAGGACAAGGTCTTCGAGACCCAGGTGCCACGCAGCATCCGGCTCGCGGAGGCCCCCAGCTTCGGCCAGCCCGTGATCCTCTACGACATCCGTTCCAAGGGGGCGGAGGCCTACCTACAACTCGCTCGCGAGCTGCTCTCGCACGGCCAGATGGCCCTGTTCACCCCGTGACGAACCAACCCAAGCGCAAGGTACTCGGTCGCGGGCTCGCGGCCCTCATCCCGGACGTGCCCGAACCGGCGGCGGCCCCCGTCGCCCCATCTGCGGCCCCCGTCGTCGAGAACGAGGTGCCGGTCCTCGCTCTCGAGCCGAACCCGTTCCAGCCCCGGCTGCACATCGACCCGGCACGGCTCGACGAGCTGACGGCCTCGGTCCGCGAGAGCGGGATCCTGCAGCCGATCCTGGTGCGCCGCCACGGGGAGCGCTACCAGATCATCGCCGGCGAGCGGCGCTGGCGCGCGGCCCAGGCAGCGGGGCTCGCGACGGTGCCTGTCAGCGTGCGCGACGTGCCCGACGAGCGCCTGCTCGAGCTCGCGCTCGTCGAGAACGTGCAGCGCAACGAGCTGACGGCGCTCGAGGAGGCGCAGGCGTTCCAGCGCCTCCAGGACGACTTCAACCTCACCCAGGAGGAGATCGCCCGCCGGGTCGGCCGCGAGCGCTCGACGATCGCGAACACCCTGCGCCTGCTGCGCCTGCCGCGCGAGCTGCGCGAGCTCGTCTCCGTGGGCAAGCTCGACGCCGGCCACGCGCGCGCCCTGCTGGCCCTCGACCGGCAGGAGGACCAGCTCGCGCTCGGGCGGGAGTCGGCCCGCAAGGGCCTCTCGGTGCGCGAGGTGGAACGTCGCGTCGCCCAGATGCGCGCCCCACGCAAGGAGAGTCCCGGCGCGAGGAAGGACGCCAACACGCGCGCGGCCGAGGAGCGGCTGCACGCCTCGCTCGGCACGCGTGTCGAGATCGCCCGCCGCGGCCGCGGTGGCCAGATCCGCGTGCTCTTCGACAACGAGGCGGAGCTCAGCCGGGTCTTCGAGCTGCTGCTGCGCGCGGGTCGGAGCCGCTGACGTGCTAGGCTCGTAGCCATGCTGAAGTTCAAGGGCCTCGCGGCCGAGGACCTCAACGGCTTCCTCGACGAGGGCACGGAGCTCTCGGGCGAGTTGCGCTTCCGCGACACGCTGCGCGTCGACGGCAGGGTCAAGGGGAAGGTCGTCTCCGACAACACGCTGATCGTCGGCGAGACGGGCCAGGTCGACGCCGAGATCGACTGCGGCGTCGTCTCGATCCGCGGCCGCGTGACGGGCACGGTGCGCGGCCGCCAGCGCATCGAGTTGCTCTCGGGCTGCCGCGTCCAGGCGACGCTCGTCTCCCCCAAGCTCGTCGTCGAGGACGGCGCCTTCTTCCAGGGCGACTGCCGCATGGGCGAGCCGCCCGCCGACCTCGAGCCGCGCGCCGCGGCCGGGCCCCGCTGAGGGCCAGGCGCCGCGCGGCGCTGCGAGGCGAGGGGTGAGCGACGAGCGCGAGCGGATCCGACGGCTGACCGAGCGGGTGGCCTGCGCCGGTTGAGCGAGCAAGCTCGGGCCCACCGAGCTCGCCCAGGTCCTGGGCGCACTGCCGAAGGGCGACGACCCCCGCGTGCTCGTCGATCACAGGACGGGCGACGACGCGGGCGTCTACCGCCTCGACGCGACGACGGCCCTCGTGCAGACCGTGGACTTCTTCACGCCCGTCGTGGACGACCCGCACGCCTTCGGCCGCATCGCGGCGGCCAACGCCCTCTCCGACGTCTACGCCATGGGCGGCCGACCGATCACGGCGCTCTCGATCGCGGCCTTCCCCGAGCGCGACTTCCCGGTCGAGTGGGCCGCCGCCATCGTGCGCGGAGGGGCGGAGACCCTGCTCGAGGCGGGCTGCGCGCTGCTCGGCGGCCACACGATACGGGATTCCGAGATCAAGTTCGGCTACGCCGTCACCGGCCTCGTCGACCCGCGCCGGATGCTGACGAACGCCGGGGGCCGCGAGGGCCAGGTCCTCGTGCTCACGAAGCCGCTCGGCACCGGCATCCTGGCCACGGCCCTCAAGGCCGGCCACGCCCCCCCCGACGCGATCGAAGCCGCCACGCGCTCGATGGCCATGCTCAATCGCGCCGCGGCTGAGGCAGCGTTGCGCCACGGCGTGACCGGTGCGACGGACATCACCGGCTTCGGCCTGCTCGGTCACGCGGCAGCGGTCGCCCGCGAGAGCCGCCTGACGCTCGAGATCGACGCCGCGTCGCTGCCGCTCCTGCCGGCGGCCCTCGCGCTCGCCGCGCGCTTCCAGCCCGGCGGCCTCCACGCCAATCGCCGCGCCTTCGAGCCCGCGGTCTCCTGGTCCGGGGCGCTCGATCCCGACCTCGTGGCCCTGCTCTTCGACCCCCAGACCTCGGGTGGGCTGTTCCTCCTCGTGCCCGCGGCGCAGGCCGCCGCGCTCGTGAGCGAGTTGCCCGGCGCGAGCGTCATCGGTCGCGCCGTGGCGCGCGGCGCGACACCGCTCGTCGTCCGCGCCTGAGCCCGCGCGCTTCTTTGACCCCCCTCGCGAGCGCGTGGTATCCTGCCGCGTTTTCGACGCCTCCGCTCCCGGTTCCCGGGGGCACACGAAGAGTCTGCAACATGGACGCAGTCAGTCGACAGGAGCCCGGCATGTCGTGCGCGGCAGCACCCTGGGCCGCGGCGCGGCGGCCGTGACGGGTCCCACGAAGGCCCTTGCCGGGCGCTTCGCCCACGCCCTGCTCGACGTCGCGCGGATCGAGGGTGGTGACGCCGAC
>JBGASI010000065.1:0-12713 GCA_044229815.1 Vicinamibacteria bacterium
AAGGCGCCACAAGGCCGCTATACTCCCGCCCCGTGGCCATGCCAAACGACGCGCGCGCGGCCCTGAAGCGCCTGGCCGACAGGCAGTACCAGTCCAGCCAGGAGCGCGACCAGCTGCTCGCCCAGCTCAGCGGCGTCCCGGGGCTGCGCGCGCGCGACGTGGCCTGGATGCTCTTCCGGCCCGACCGCTCCTACCGCGACGCGGCCGTCCCGCTGCTGCGGGGGATCGCCGACCCCGAGACGCCCGACGTCGTGATCGCCGAGTGCAAGGGCAAGCCCGAGGCGGCCGTGCGCGCCGCCGCGGCGACGCTGTTCGCGCTCGGGATCCCCGGCACCGAGCAGCGCCTGGCGACGCTCGCGGTCCAGGGCAAGCCCGAGGATCAGGAGGTGGTGCGCCGGCTGCTGCTCGACGCCCCGGCGACCCCCTCGCTGCAGCCGGTGCTGTGGCACCTCGCGTCCTCGGGCCGGCCCGAGGACCGCCAGGCGTTCCTGGCCCGGCTCGCGGGCGTGCCGCTCGACGCGAGGAGCCTGCCGCGCTGGCAGCGCCTGGCGCGCGACCCCGAAAAGGCGACCCGTGAGCGCGCCCTCGGCGTCCTGGCGCAGGGCGACCCGCGCGGCTCTGCGGACCTGTTCGTCGAGCAGCTCCCGCTCGTCGACTATTCCACCCAGCAGCTGCTCGTCGACGCCCTGACCCGGGCCGCGGCGGGGCAGGGCGCCGAGTTCGCCGACCGCCTGCTGCCGCTGATCGCCTCGGGCGAGCCGGCCACCCGCTCGGCCGTGCTCAAGATCCTGCTCGGGATGCCCAACCGGCGCGACGTGGTGCGCCACTACATCGTCTTCGCGAAGACGCTCGCCGGCTGGGCGCGCGATCGCGCGCTCGAGTCGATGCGCGCCTTCGGACCCGACCTGCTCGAGCCCACGATCGAGCTGCTCTCGGACCCCGACCAGGAGGTCCGCGCCGCGGCGATGCTCGTGGCGCAGTCGTTCGAGGACCCGCGCATCGTGCCGGCCACGATCGGGCTGCTGAAGGACCCGGACTGGTGGATCCGCATCACGGCCGCCGAGACGCTCGGGCGGCTCAAGGACCCGCGCGGCGTGCAGCCGCTGGTCGAGGCGCTCGCCGACCCCGAGTCGCGCTGGGCCGCGGTCGAGGCGCTCGGCCGCATCGGCCACCTGGGCGCGGTGCCGGGGCTCTCGCAGCTGCTCTCCGACCCGGCGCCGGAGGTACGGATCGAGGTGATCCAGGCGCTGAGCCACTTCGAGCACCCGCAGATGCTCGACTTCGTCAAGAACGTCGCGCGCCAGGACCCCTCGCGCGCGGTGCGCGGGCGGGCGCTCGAGATCGCGCGCGAGATGGCCGCGCGCCAGCAGACGCCGCTCGCCGACGAGGAGGCGCTGCGCAAGGCCGCGGGCTACGCGCGCGCCGGCGCCGACGAACCGAAGCTCAACGCGCTGCTGGTGGCGACGCGCAACAACGCGGCCTCGGACCTCCACCTCTCGGTGGGCCAGCCGCCGACGCTGCGGCTGGCCGCCGACCTCGTGCGCGCGCAGGGCGAGCCGTTCACCGCCGCGCAGACCGAGGCGCTGCTGCGCGAGATCCTCAGCGACGCGCAGTGGCAGAGGCTGCAGACCGAGCGCCAGCTCGACTTCTGCCACTACATCCCGAGCGCCGGGCGCTACCGGGCCAACGTGTTCCTGGACCAGAAGGGCCTCAACGGCGTCTTCCGCGTGATCCCGGAGCGGCCGCCCACCATCGCCGAGATCGGGCTGCCGCCGCACCTGGCCGAGATCGCCGACTACCACCAGGGGCTGGTGCTCGTGTGCGGGCCCTCGGGCTCGGGCAAGTCGACGACGCTGGCCGCGCTCGTCAACCTCTTCAACGAGACGCGCCACGACCACGTGATCACGCTCGAGGACCCGGTCGAGTTCGTGCACCCGTTCAAGAACTGCCTGGTCAACCAGCGCCAGCTCGGCTCGGACACCCAGTCCTTCGCGCGCGCCCTGCGCGCCGCGCTGCGCGAGGACCCCGACGTGATCGTGATCGGCGAGCTGCGCGACAACGAGAGCGTGTCGCTGGCGCTGACGGCCGCCGAGACCGGCCACATCGTGCTCGGCACGCTCAGCTCCACCTCCGCGGGCAAGGCGATCGACCGCGTGATCTCGTCCTTCCCCGCGGACGAGCAGGGCCAGATCCGCGCGGCGCTGAGCGAGTCGCTGAAGTACGTGGTCGCGCAGCGCCTGCTGCCCGCGAAGGAGGCGCGCAAGCAGGTGGCCTGCTTCGAGGTGCTGAAGAACACGGTGGCGATCGCGAACATGATCCGCGAGGACAAGACCTACCAGATCCCCTCCGCGCTGCAGATCGGCCGCTCGCTCGGCATGCAGACCTTCGACGAGGCGCTGCGCGGGCTGCTCGCGGCGGGCCGCATCAGCGGCGAGACCGCCTACCGCGCGGCCACGAAGAAGGAGGACTTCGAGGCCCACCTGCCGGGCGCCGCTCCCGCCGCCGGGGCGGCCGCGCCCGCGCCGGGCGCCGCCCCCGCGGCTCCCGCGCGTCCCGGGGCCGCGCCCCGTCCACCCGAGGCGCGCCGCTCGTGAGCGCCCCGGCCGCCGTGAACGCGCCGAAGATCGACCGCTTCCTGCGGCTGATGACCAGCCGCGGCGCCTCCGACTTCCACCTCACCGTCGGCCGGCCCCCGATGCTGCGCGTGTCCGGCTCGATGGAGCCCATCCGCTACCGCACCCTGCTCGAGGCCGACTACGTCGAGCTGCTGCGGCCGATCGTGCCGGAGCGCTTGTGGGAGGAGTTCACCGCCACCGGCGACGCGGACCTCAGCTACGAGGTCGCGGGCCTCGCCCGCTTCCGCGTCAACCTGTTCCGCCAGCAGCGCGGATCGGGGGCTGTCTTCCGCGTGATTCCGACCAACATCATGACGCTCGAGCAGCTCGGGATGCCGGAGCCCGTGCGCCGGCTGGC
The DNA here is from genome assembly GCA_044229815.1 of Vicinamibacteria bacterium. GTDB lineage: Bacteria > Acidobacteriota > Vicinamibacteria > Fen-336 > Fen-336 > DATBSL01. Next base: position 2,974 of record JBGASI010000065.1, read on the forward strand.
CGCGATCGAGAGCGGCCTCGTGCTCGTGACCGGCCCGACCGGCTCGGGCAAGTCCACGACGCTCGCCGCCGTGATCAACCTGATCAACGAGACGCGCAACTTCCACGTGATCACGATCGAGGACCCGATCGAGTTCGTGCACCCGAACAAGAAGTGCCTGGTGCACCAGCGCGAGATCGGCACCCACGCCACCGGCTTCTCCGAGGCGCTCAAGTCGGCCGGCCGCGAGGACCCCGACGTGATCCTGGTGGGCGAGATGCGCGACCTCGAGACCATCTCGATGGCGCTGACGGCGGCCGAGAAGGGCACGATCGTGTTCGGCACGCTGCACACGAACAACGCGGCGAAGACCGTCGACCGCATCATCAGCGTCTTCCCCGCCAGCGAGCAGGAGGGCATCCGCAACGTGCTGGGCGACGCGCTGCGCGCGGTGGTCGCGCAGCAGCTGATCCCGAAGCTCGGTGGCGGCCGGGTCGCCGCGGTCGAGATCCTGTTCTGCTCGCCGGCGATCGGCAACATGATCCGGGAGGGCAAGACGCCGCAGATCACCTCGGCCATCCAGACCGGCCAGAAGGACGGCATGATCGACATGGACGGCTCGATCCGCCGCCTCTACGAGGAGAAGAAGATCTCGCTGCACGCCGCGCTCGACAAGGCGATCGACAAGTCCTCCTTCAAGGACCTGACCGAGGCCGGGGGCGGCGCGGCGGGCTAGGGACGGGCCTGCGGTAAGATCCGAGGTTCACGTGAAGCCCGGGCTCGCCGTCGTCTATCTCACCGTCTTCGTCGACCTGCTCGGCTTCGGCATCGTCCTGCCGCAGCTGCCCTACTACGCCGAGGCCTTTGGCGCGAGCGCCCTCTGGGTCGGCGCCATCCTCACGTCCTACTCGGCCGCCCAGTTCCTCGGGGCCTCCCTGCTCGGGAGGCTCTCCGACCGCGTCGGCCGCCGTCCGGTGCTGCTCGCGAGCCTGGCCGGCTCGGCGATCTCGCTGGCGCTGTCGGGGCTCGCCGGCTCGCTCCTCGGCCTGGTGCTGGCGCGCGGCCTCGCGGGCCTCTTCGGCGGCAGCATCGCCGCGGCGCAGGCCTACGTCGCGGACTCGACGAGCCGGGAGGAGCGAGCCCGCTACATGGGGCTGCTCGGCGCCTCGATCGGCCTCGGCTTCGTCTTCGGGCCCGCCCTCGGCGCCGGGCTCGCGCGCTGGGGCTTCGGCACCGCCGCCTTCGTGGCCGCGGGCCTCGCGGCGGCCAACTTCGTCTTCGCCGTCTTCCGCTTGCCCGAGAGCCACGGCGAGCGGCAACGCCACCCCGCCGCGTCGCGCCTCGACTTCTCGCACCTCGCCCGGGCCCTGCGCCACCCAGCGCTCGGCAGCCTGCTCGGCGCCACGTTCCTGGCCACCCTCGCCTTCGTGGCGATGGAGGCGACCTTCGCGCTGCTCGGCGAGCACCGCCTCGGCCTCGACCCGGCTCGACTCGGCTTCGTCTTCACCTACATTGGCGTGCTGATCGTGATCGTGCAGGGCGGGCTGGTCGGCCGCCTGGCGCCACGGCTGGGCGAGCGCACGCTGGCCGTGGCCGGCTGCCTGGGGATGGCCCTCGGTCTCGCCCTGATGCCTCTCGCCCCGAGTCTCCCGCTGGCGCTCGTCGCGCTCGGTCTGCTCGCGGTCGGCCAGGGCTTCTGCGCCCCTTCGCTGTCGACGCTGCTCTCGCGTGCCGTCGACGCGGACGAGCAGGGCGGAACGCTCGGCCTGGGTCAGTCGCTGGCGGCCGCCGCCCGCGTGGTCGGCCCGCTCGCGGCCGGCTGGCTGTTCGACCGCTCGGTCGCCGCCCCGTATGCGCTCTCGGCCCTGTTGATGGTGCTCGCCGCGGCGCTCGTGCGCAGCGCGCCGCCGGCCGATTGAACCGCTCGCCCCGCATCGCCGCCCGGCTCCTCCTCCTATAATCGCGCGGCCGGCGCGCGTGCCCCGCCGGGACCGGCGTCTCCCGGGCGGCCGTATCCCGGGCGGCGGCCGCGGGAACAACGATCGGGCGTGTGCGGGTGGGGCCTATGCAAGACGGCGCCGCGGAAGCCGAGCTGCTGAAAAGAGCGGCCCGCGGAGACGAGGCGGCTTTCCTGCTGTTGTACGAGAGGCACAGGACACCCGTCTTCCGTTTCGCCTGCCGGATGCTCGGCTCGGCGCCGCCGGCCGAGGACGTGACGCAGGAATGCTTCCTGTCGGTGCTGCGCCGCCCGGAGGCCTTCCAGCCACAGAGGGCCTCGCTGCGCACCTACCTGTGCGCGATCGCGAGGCACCTCGCGTTGAAACAGTTGCACAAGAGGGGCCAGGAGACGGTGCTGGACGACCCCGAGGACGGGGCCGCGCGGGAGCTGAGGGACCCCAAGGCAGGCGACCCGCTGCAGGAGCTGATCGGCGACGAGGCGGCCGTCGCCGTGCGGCGGGCGGTCGAGGACCTGCCGCCGCTGCAGCGCGAGGCCCTGGTGCTCTTCGAGTACCAGGAGCTGAGCCTGGTCGACATCGCGGCCGTCTGCGAGGTCGACGTGGGTACGGTGAAGTCGCGGTTGCACCGGGCGCGCGAGCGCCTGCGGCGGACCCTGGCGCCGTTCCTGGCGGGCGGGCCGCGCCCGGCCGCGGACGCCGGGCGGTTGGGAAGGGTGACGAGGCCTTGACTCGCGTGGACGACGGCGACTAGCGGGACCAGGATCTCGAGCCTCTGCTGGCCCGGTGGAGCGCCCCCGTGGTGCCCGAGGGCCTGGACGAGCGGGTGCTGGCGGCCTACCGCCGGCAGGCCGGCGCGGCCGCGCCCTGGTGGGAGCGGCTGTTCACGGCCAGCGTGCGGCTGCCGCTGCCGGTGGCGGTCGGCCTGCTGATGCTGCTGATCGTGACGACGGCGCTCGCCCTGCGCCCCGCCGCGCCCCCGCCCACGGCCGGCACCACCGGTCCCGGCGCTTCGGTGCAGGCGGCGCGCTCGGAGGAGGTCCCCGTCGTCACCGGCACGAGCCTGGCCGGCTTCCGGCCGGTCTCCGAGGTGACGGCGACGGTGGTCGAGACGCAGGAGAGCCGCCAGTGAGGATCGCGGCGGCCGCGGCGCTGCTGGGGGCGCTCGCCGTCCCGGCCGCCGCGCTCGCGGACGAGGCCGTCGTGCTCGCGAAGCTCGAGAACGGCGCCTCCATCGGCTTCGCGCTGCTGCGCAGCGGGGGCACTGGCGCCGGCGGGGCGATCGGCGAGGCAGCCCTGCCCCGCTCCAATTCGGTCAGCCGCGTGCTGTGGGACCGCGCCAGCGGCGCCTACTTCGGTTACCGCGTCGACGTCGAGCGCCGCGCGGGTGAGCGGCCGTTCCGCGTCAGCTTCAAGGAGCTCGACCGCCGGGCGGTCGAGCAGTCGCTGCGCCAGCGCGAGTGCCCCGGCTGCCCGCCCCCGGCGCCGCTCGGCGCGGGCCCCCAGTTTCCGGCGCCGCAGCAGCTGCGCGAGGGCGAGGCGCTCACGCTCGAGCTGCTCGCGAACGCGGGCACCGGCGAGCGCATCCTCGACGTGCTGGTCGTCTCGGCGAGCGCGATCGGGGAAGACGTCCTGCGCGCGGCGACGGCGTCCGCGCTCGAGGGCCAGCAGGCGCTGCGTCGCGCGGCGGCGCTCGTCGCGCGCGGCCAGTTCGCGCCGGCCACCGAGGAGTACCGCAAGGCGCTCAAGGTGCAGCCCAACGACGCCAGCGCCCACAACAAGCTCGGGATCTGCTACCAGCGCCTGCAGAACGACGCGATGGCGCGCCGCGAGTACGAGCGCGCGCTCGAGCTCAACGCCGCTTACGCCGAGGTCTGGAACAACGTCGGCACGCTCGAGCAGTCGCGCAAGCGCTTCAAGCCCGCGGTCCGCGCCTACAAGAAGGCGATCGAGATCAAGCCTGGGCTGGCCACGCCCTGGAAGAACCTGGGCAACGCCTACCTCGCGCTCGGCCAGGTGCAGGAGGCGTTCGAGGCCTACCAGGAGGCGTTCCGGCTCGACCCGACGATCCTGGAGACACAGGACTCCTCGTCGGTGCCGGCCGCCGGCGTCGACCTCGCGACGCACAACTTCGTGATCGCGAAGCTGCTCGCCCGCAGCGGCCACCTCGACGCGGCGCTCGACTTCCTGCGCCGCGCGCGCGAGGCGGGCTTCCGCGAGTTCGCGCGGGTCGAGTCGGACGAGGCCTTCCGCGCGCTCGTTCGGGACCCGCGCTACAAGGAGCTCGCGGCAGGCCGCTGAGCGGCCCGTATCCCCTCGCCTCACCCGCGCAACAACGTGCAGGTGAGAACGAGGAGGATGCGATGAACGAGAGAACACTGGCATTGCTCGCGGTGGCCGCACTGGCCACGGTCCCTGCCGTTGCGGTCGATCTTCCCGCGCCCTCTCCCGCGGCCGCGCAGACGGGCGCGCTGCAGCGGGCCGAGATCCTGGCCGCGCGCCAGTCCTGGACGGGCGCGGTGGCCGCCTACGAGGAGGCGATCGCCGCGAGCCCGCGGGACGCCTCGCTGCACAACCGCCTGGGCATCTGCTACCAGCGGCAGGGCGCGGCGCGCGCCGCGCGCCGCGAGTACCGCAAGGCGGTCGAGCTGCGCGCCGACTACGCGGAGGCCTGGAACAACCTCGGCACGCTCGAGACCGCGCGCGGCAAGCACAAGCAGGCGATCGCGCAGTACAGCCGGGCGATCCGGTTGAAGCCGCGCGACGCGGTGTTCCACAAGAACCTGGGCGCGGCCTGGCTCGCGCGCGGCGATGCGCAGAAGGCCCTCGAGGCGTGGGGCGAGGCCTTCCGCCTGGATCCGGCCGTCCTCGACGGCGACGCGTTGAAGGTCCCGGCCTCCGGGCTGAGCCTCGCGCGCCAGTACTACCTCTACGCGAAGCTGCTCGCCGCGCAGGGCCGCGTCGAGCAGGCGCTCGAGTACCTGGCGAAGGCGCAGGCCGCGGGCTTCCGCGAGTTCGCGCGCCTCGAGAGCGATCGCGACTTCGCCGCGCTCGTCGCCGACCCGCGTTACGCGGCGCTCAAGTAGCCCTGCACTCCCGCGACGAGCGGGCGGAACACGTCGGGCGGGCGGCCGGGAGCCGCCCGCCCGTCGCGCGTCTCGGGCCTTTCGCCTACGCCAGGAGCCGCTCGACCTCTTCGGCGATCGCGGGGGACGAGGTCAGGCCGGGCGACTCGATGCCGATCAGGTTCACGAGGCCGGGCAGGCCGCGCGCGCTTTCCTCCGCGATCACGAAGTCGCGCACCGCCTCGCCCGGGGCCTGCAGCTTGGCGCGGATGCCGGCGATGTCCGGCGTCAGGTCGGCGTCCTCCACGGTCGGCAGCAGCCGGCGCACCGCCTCGGCGAAGGCCGGCCGCCGGGACTCGTCGACCGCGTGGTCGAGGCGCCGGTCTGGCAGGTAGTCGGCGTCCGGGCCGAAACGCACGCGCCCGTCGAGGCCGAGCACGGCGTGGACGCCGAGGCTGACGTGCGTGGGCACCGGGTACACGAGGCGCGAGACGAGCCGAGCCTTGGGGCCCGCGAGCGCGAAGTAGCTGCCCTTCCACCAGTGCAGCCGGTAGCCCGCCGCGTCCACGTCGATCCCGGCGAGGCCGGCGACCGTGTCCGACTCGAGCCCCGCCGCGTTGACGACCCGCTCGGCGCTCAGCGTCTCGATGCCCTCGGGGGTGCGGATCGAGAGCCGGTACTCGCCTCCCGCGCGCTCGAGCCCGACCAGCTCGGCCCGCGTCTGCACGATCGCGCCGTGCCGCCTCGCCTCGTGCAGGTAGGCGTCCATCAGCCCGTGCGCGCTGATGATGCCGGTGCTCGGGGACAGCAGCCCCGCCACGGCCGGCACCGCGGGCTCGAGCTCCCGGCACTGCTCGCGCCCGATCAGCTCGAGCTCCACGCCGTTGGCGTGGCCCAGCGCCAGCAGCCGCTCGAGCTCGCCCAGCTCGCCGGGCCGCGTCGCCACGATCAGCTTCGTGACGCGGCGGTGCGGCACGGCGAGCCGCTCGCACAGCTCGTACAGCAGCTGCCTGCCGCGCACGCACAGCCGCGCCTTGAGCGATCCGGTGGGGTAGTACATCCCGGCGTGGATCACCTCGCTGTTGCGGCTCGAGGTCTCCGTGCCCGGACGCTCGCGCCGCTCCAGCACGACCAGCTCCGGGTGACGCGGCGCGAGGCGCGCCGCGACGGCGAGCCCCACGACCCCGGCACCCACGATCACGATGGGCGTATCAGCCATGCGCGGGAATGATAGCGCCGCGGGGGTACGAGTGATCTATTGGAGCGCCCCGCGCGCAGCGGCATGCTGGAAACGGCGGCGGCCCGCGGACCGGCCGCGGCCGGCGGAGGGAGTCATGAGCGAGACCGAGCGGATCTGGGACCTGCTGCAGCGCTCGTTCGAGGGCGGCGACGCCTGGCGCTGCCCCTCGCTGCGCGACCTGCTCGGCAGCGTGACGGCCGAGCAGGCGGCCGCCCACCCGCTGGCCGGGGCGCCGTCGATCTTCGAGCTGCTGCTGCACACCACCGTGTACGAGGACGTGGTGCGCCGCCGCGTCGCCGGCGAGGCCGTCGTGCACCTCTCCGACTCCGCCGCCTGGCCGGTGCCGTCCGACACCTCGCCGGCCGCCTGGCTGGCCGCGAAGCTCGCGTACGGCGAGGCGCGTCGCGGCCTGCGCCAGGCGGTGGCGGCCTTCGACGAGACGCGGCTCAACGAGGTCGTGCCCGGCCGCGAGTATCCCTTCTACGTGCTGCTGCACGGCGCGATCGACCACGCGCTCTACCACGCGGGCCAGATCGAGATGCTGATGGTCGCCCAGGGCCTGCGGCCGGCGGCCTCGCCGATGGCGGCGCACGAGGGCACGCCGCTGCCCTCCTAGCCGTGGCCGCCCTGCTCGTCCTCTTCCTGCTGCTGCGCCTCGCGCAGCAGGGCGTCGAGACGGGGCTCGCCGCGCTCAACCGGCGCTACGCGCTCGAGCCCGCTCGCCTGGCCGCCGCGGGCCGCCTGCTGGAGATCCCGGACGAGGAGCTGGCGAAGGCCGTCGCCTACTCCGGCGATCGTCACCGCTTCGCGCTGCTCGCGGGGGGGCTGGAGGTCTGCGCCCTGCTCGCCTTCGTCGCCTCCTCCGGCCTCGGCCTCGCCGAGTCGTGGGCTCGCGCCCTGGCCGCGGCCGCGGGAGGCGGCCCGATCCTGACCGGCCTCGTCTTCATCGCGATCCTCGGCCTCGCGAGCTACTTCTTCTCAGTCCCCTTCGCCCTGTACTCCACCTTCCGGATCGAAGCGCGCCACGGCTTCAACCGCCAGACGCTGCGCGGCTTCGTGCTCGACGCCCTCAAGGGCCTGGCGCTGGGCGCCGCGCTCGGCGCGCCGCTGCTGGCCGGCATCCTGTGGCTGATGGAGCGGCTCGGCCCTTCCTGGTGGCTGTGGGCCTGGGGCGTGACGCTCGCGTTCGACCTTCTCGCCGCCTGGATCTACCCGAGCCTGCTGGCCCCGCTCTTCAACCGCTTCAGCCCGTTGCCCGAGGGCGAGCTGCGCGAGGGCATCCTCGCCCTCGCCCGCCGCACCGGCTTCCGCGCCGGCGGCGTCTTCGTGATGGACGCCTCGCGCCGCAGCGCGCACGGCAATGCCTACTTCACCGGCCTCTTCGGCCAGAAGCGCATCGTGCTCTTCGACACGCTGCTCGAGGCGCTGGCGCCGCGCCAGGTGGTGGCCGTGCTCGCGCACGAGCTCGGCCACTTCGTCCTGCACCACGTGCGCTGGGGGATAGCGCGCGGCATGGCGGCGAGCCTGTTGCTCTTCTTCCTGCTCAGCCGCGCGCTGCCGCTCGCGGCGTTCTACGCCGCCTTCGGGCTCGAGCGCACGAGCTACGGCGCGCTCGTGGTGTTCGGCCTGTGGTTCGGCCTGGCCGGCTTCCTGCTGCAGCCGCTCGAGAACGCGCTCTCGCGCCGCCAGGAGCGGGCGGCCGACGCCTTCGCGGCGCGCCACGGCGTAGCCGCCGACCTGGCCGCGGGGCTGCTGCGTCTGCGCGAGACGAGCCGCCAGCTGCCGCTGACGCACCCGCTCTACTCGTGCGTTTACCACTCGCACCCGCCGCTCGTCGAGCGGCTGCGCGCCCTGGGCGCAGCCGCGGCCGGCTAGCCGGCCCGGCCCACGAGCGCCGCCGCCTCCTCGCGCAGGGCCGAGACCGCCTCCTGCACGCGCTCGGCGTGGGTCCGGAACGACAGCACGCAGATCCGCAGCGCGTAGCGGCCGCGCAGCCGCGTGCTCGAGAGGAAGACGCGGCGCCGCTCGTTGACCCGGCGCAGCAGCTCGGGACCGAGCCGCTCGGCCCGCTCGGCGGGCCCGCTGAGCCGGAACGCCAGCACCGAGAGCTGGGGGCGGTCGAGCAGCTCGAAGCGAGGGTCCGCCTGCAGCTGCTCGAATGCGCTTCGCGTCAGCTCGAGCTTCTCGTCGAGCGCCGCCCGGAACGGCGCGATCCCGTGCAGCGCCAGCGGCAGCCACAGCCGCAGGCCGCGGAAGTCCCGCGACAGCTCGGGCGAGAGATCGGCGAAGCCCAGCCCTTCCTCCCGCGTGACGTCCTGGACGTAGGCCGCGCCGCCGCCGTGGGCCCGCGCGAGCGCCTCGGTGTCGCGCACGAGCAGCGCCCCGAGGCCGTAGGGCATGAACAGGCCCTTGTGCGGGTCGAGCGTGATCGAGTCGCAGGCCTCGAGCCCGGGCAGCAGTGCCGCGCCGTTCGTGGCGATCCGGAAGAAGCCGCCGTACGCCGCGTCCGCGTGCAGCCACAGCCCGTGCGCGCGCGCGATCCGCGCCAGCTCGGGCAGCGGGTCGACGGCGCCCGTGTTCGTGGTCCCCACGTTCGCCACCACGAGGAACGGGCGGCGCCCGGCCGCCCGGTCCTCGCGCACCGCGGCCTCGAGCGCCTCCGGCACGAGCCGCAGGCGGGCGTCGGTCGGCAGCAGGCGCAGCGCGGCGCGCGGAAAGCCGGCGAGCCGCGCCGCCTTCGCCACGCAGTGGTGCGTCTCGTCCGAGGCGTAGAGCACGCCGCCCGAAAGGTCCTCGCCGAGCCGCGCGCAGCGGGCCGTCACGATCGCGCTGAAGTTCGACAGCGAGCCGCCGCTCGTCAGGATCCCGCCGGTGCCCGCGGGGCAGCCGACGAGCTGCGCCAGCCAGCGCACCGTCGTGGCCTCGATCTCGGCGAGGGCCGGCGAGGGCTGGCTCACGCCCACGTAGCGGTTCGTGGCGGCGGCGATCAGCCCGGCGAGCGCGGAGGCGTAGACGCCGCCGCCGGGCACGTACGCCAGGTAGCCGGGGCCAGCGGTGTTGTAGGTCTTCGCGATCGCCGGCCCGAGCCGCGCGAGCAGCTCCGCGAGGGGACGGCCCTGCTCGGGCGGGCCCTCGCGTAACGAGTCCCGGATCGCCTCGACGCCCTCGAGATCGAAGGACGGCTGCTCCCCGATGCCCGCCAGCTGGTCGAGCACGAACTTGCTCACCAGCCGGGTCATCTCACGCAGCTCCGCGGGTTCGGGCTCGAGAGGCCAGGATGCGCTCATGCCGCCATGCTAACCGGCGCCGCTCCCGGGCGCGGCCTCGGCCGCCAGAGCCAGCCCGCGCAGCCGCTCGGGGCGGTCCGCCGTGCGATCGAGCCGCAGCAGCACGACCACGGCGGGCACGGCGACGAGCGGCAGCAGGGCCCAGAACGCGCGCTCGCCGAGCGCCGCGTGCAGCGGCAGCACGACGGCGGGGTTGAGGGCGAGCGCGACCGAC